>JAJRQA010000257.1 GCA_024280475.1 Alphaproteobacteria bacterium | reverse complement strand
GACGTAAGTTAGTAGGTTAGGCTCGCCAGCACATATCCGGCTGTAATAGTCGCGAATAGTCCGGAGATTGACCAAAGTATTAACCAGTTATCCGATTTCATCGTAGCTCTCCTTTCCTTCTCATACCCACAGTACGCGAAGTCTTTTAAATAAGGCATGTCGAGATACGCAAACAACAAGGGCCCAGCAAGACTGAAAATTGGGGGTCCTTGCCGACATTCCCTGCTGTTACAATATGTCGCACGTAGTGGGTTGGCAAGAATTTATTAGTAAATGAAGTTTTTTCCTTGTGAAGTTTGGTTTTGTGCGCACTAAAAGTCAGATATTTCATTTCTTTAGTGCGAAAATAGTGTTGTGATCAAATAATGGTGATTTTTTGTTGTCAGCAGGTTGCCCACAATAATTGTGTATAAAACGGACCGTCTATGCGGCAAAACCTCAGTGTAGAGATAAAAAAATGCCCGTCCAGATGGGACGGGCATTTCTTGTCTTGTCGAGTTTAAAGCGTTTTCGAACTTGCGGCTAGAACTTCTGCGATCCAGAACCAAACTCGGGATAGGCTTCAAGGCCAACTTCGGCTTTATCGAGACCCATTGCTTCATCTTCGAGCGATGGTCTGACGCCAATGGTATATTTCAGGAACAGCCAGACAACCGAGCTGACCACGATCACGAAACCAGCAACGGCACCAACGCCGATAGCCTGCGCCAGGAAGGTGGCGCCACTATTGGTCAGCGGTACGGCCATTGTGCCCCAGATACCAGCCATCAGATGGACAGGAATGGCACCCACGACATCGTCAATCTTCATCTTGTCGAGCAGTGGAACTGCAAACACTACGATGATGCCGCCAATGCTACCGATGACGATCGACCACAAAGGAGAGGGGGTCAAAGGTTCAGCGGTGATGGCAACAAGGCCAGCCAGCGCGCCGTTCAAAGCGAAGGTCAAATCGACTTTGCCATAGATCAGCTGGTTGAGGATGATGGCCGCAACAACACCGCCACAAGCGGCAAGGTTTGTATTGACGAAGATGCGCGAGACATCTGCTGCATCAGATACGGTACCCATGGCAAGCTGCGATGCGCCGTTAAAGCCGAACCATCCAAGCCACAAGATGAAAGTACCGAGCGTCGCCAGAGCCATGTTGGATCCGGGGATTGGATGGATCATGCCGTTGGACTGGAATTTGCCAGTACGTGCGCCAATGATGATGGCACCCGTCAAAGCTGCCCAGCCTCCGGTTGAATGAACAAGGGTTGAACCAGCGAAATCCTGGAATTCAGCGCCAGCGATTGATTTGATCCAGCTTGTGTCGGCACCAGATGCGAGCCAACCTGCGCCCCATTTCCAGGCACCAATGATGGGATAGATGAAGCCCGTGAGGACAACAACGAACAAAAGGAACGGCCAAAGCTTGACGCGTTCGGCAACGGTTCCTGATACGATTGATGCGGTTGTTGCGCAGAACACCATCTGGAAGAACCAGTCGGAGGCAACAGAATAACTGCCATCCGCGATAACGCCTTTGCCAGCATCAGGCCAGCTATAGGGGGTGAAGGAGCCAAGGAAGCCACCATCGACGCCCGTATACATCAAGCTGTAACCCACAACCCAGTACATGAGACCAGCGATGGAATATAGCGCGATGTTTTTAGTACATTGCATGGCAACGTTTTTGGTGCGCACAAGGCCCGCTTCCAGCATCGCGAAGCCAGCGGCCATCCACATGACGAGAAATCCGCCAATCAAGAATAGTAATGTGTTGAAGATATTGGCGACTTCGGGGCTCACCGGTGGTGCTTTGGCGGCATTTTGCGCAAGTGCCGGCTCCATGGCCATGAGAGATACTGCTGACATGACAGCTGCTCCCACGATGGTCTTCCAAGAGTTGATACGCATTTTCTTAAGTTCCCTCTTTCGTTTATTTAAAGTGCGTCTGCGTCGGTTTCACCCGTGCGAATGCGCATTGTGTGTGTAATATCAAGGACAAAAATCTTGCCATCACCGATCTGTCCGGTTTTGGCAGCCGTGGCGATTGCGTTGATTGTTTTATCGACATCGTCACTGGCGACGATGGCTTCCACTTTGAGTTTTGGCAGGAATGACACGGCATATTCAGCGCCGCGATAAATTTCTGTGTGACCTTTTTGGCGCCCATATCCTTTGACTTCAGATACCGTCATGCCTTCAATACCAGCGTCGGTGAGGGCTTCGCGCACCTCGTCCAGTTTAAACGGCTTGATGATGGCCATAACCATTTTCATGACAATCGCTCCCCAATTGTTAAATCTCTACTGTGTTGCACATCGCGATCCCGGATCGGCTCCGGCCCTTGCACGACGAATGAGTTGCACTTCCCCCAATTGAGGGACCTGCTAGCTCTTTAAACTCAAGAGCTGTGCCAGTTTGTTAATGATAAGTTAATGCGTTGATTTTATTGATAAAAATAGGATATGTGATTTTTGGAGGGCAAAAGGGGCTGCTCGGACTGCATAAAAAACAGTCAGAATCAAATTAATGAATGTTTTTTCATCACGGCATTTTGGGGAGGGTAATTCGTCATAAACGCTTGGCCAGCTCGCTGCTCTCTTCACGAGGACAGGTTTTGGCTGTGATCTACATGCTATCAGGACTACTCGCCATCCATCCAGCTTTGTCATCCCCGCGCAGGCGGGGATCCATAACCCCAGACCGGACAATCTTAGGCTCGATTTTGCCGCTGGTTCTTCTTTATATCTGATGGGCGAGGGAGTATGGACCCCAGCCTTCGCTGGGGTGACAATTTTTTACGTTATGTGAATGATCGTTTTCGAATCGTGACGTCGCCGATGGTGTGACAGGCCTCTTCCCCAACCTAACCCTTGTCCCCAAGATCGCGGATCAAGCCCTCTTGCGCAGCGGAGGCGATCAGTTCGCCGGTGCGTGTAAATAGTGTACCTCTCGTGAAACCGCGCGCGCCAGACGTCATCGGGCTGTCGGTGGAATAGAGCATCCAGTCGTCAAATTTCACGGGCTTGTGAAACCACATGGCATGGTCGATGCTGGCCATGGCAAGGCGCGGGTCGAACAGAGTGCGCCCGTGCGGGGCAAGCGCTGTGTCCAGCAGGGAAATATCGGTGGCAAAGGCGATGGCGCACTGATGGATGGCCAGATCATCGGGAAGGGCGCCAGTGGGCCGCAGCCAGACATGTTGTATGGGGCTGGCCTTTTGCGGATTAAGATAACGGCTGATGTCGACGGGGCGCACTTCCACGGGGCGGTCCTTTAGCCAATAAGCACCAATAAGGTCGGGCATTTTTTGCAGCAGTTTGTCGCGCAATTCGTTCTCGCTTGGCAATTCATCGGGGCCAGGAACATCTGGCATGTCGATTTGATGCGTCAAACCGGGTTCTTCCATATGAAACGAACAGCTCATGGTAAAAATCGGTTTGCCATGTTGAATGGCAATGACGCGCCTTGTTGCAAAACTGCGCCCGTCTCTCGTCAGCTCCACCTCATAGATAATGGGGATTTTGGGATCCCCAGGGCGCATGAAATAGGCATGCAGGGAATGGGCGTAACGGTCTTTTACCGTGTGGGTTGCAGCTCGCAATGCCTGCCCCACGACCTGCCCGCCAAACACCCGCTGCCAGCCATCATCAGGAGAGCGGCCACGAAACAGGTTTTGCTCCAATTGCTCAAGTTCCAGCGTGTCAACGAGCTTGCCCATTGCAAAGTTTTGGGCGGTATTGGCTTTTTTATTGGAGGTCATTGTGGTTTGTTTCCCGGTCTTTGTGGCTATATAGGTATTGATGCTGGTTTTCTACGGGTTCTGGCGACTATATATAAAGAGGGCATGAGCAAAAAACTAGGATTGATCCATGAGAGACCATGAAATGAGCGACATTATTGTTGTGGGAGGCGGGCTGACCGGCTTGCCTCTGGCGCTGGCCTTGCGCGGTGGCACTCAAGACAGTGGGCTGTGCGTGACGGTTTTGAGCATGGAGGGGCCAGATGACCGGCTCGCCCCTGAGATGGATGGTCGGGCGTTCGCTCTTTCTGCTTCAAGTAAAAATCTGCTGCAGCTATTAGGCGTCTGGGAGCATGTGGCTGATCTGGCCCAGCCCATGACATCGGTTGATATAACAGATAGCAAGCTGGCGGAAGTGGTCCGGCCAACCCTGCTTCATATGGACAATGAGATGGAAAGCGGGGAGCCCGCCGCCTATGTGGTTGAGGCGCATGTGTTGCGCACGGCGCTGGCCAAGGTTTACGCAACTCGCGACGATATAAATGTCATCTCGCCGGCAGAGGTCACGGGGTTCAGCGTGTCAGCTGGCCAGGTTGACGTGCAATTGAAATCTGGTGAGGCGCACAGCGCCCGCCTGCTGGTGGCAGCAGATGGCCGCGCGTCAAACCTGCGCAAGGCGGCAAAAATCCAGACCATTGACTGGCCCGCCAGCCAATGGGGGATTGTTGCAACTATTGCTCATAGCGAGCCGCACCATGGCCTTGCTGTGCAACATTTTTTGCCCTCTGGACCGTTTGCGGTACTGCCACTCACCGACAACCGCGTGTCATTGGTATGGACCGAACAGGGCGACTTCGCCTCCAAAGTCAGACAAATGGATGATGACGAGTTTTTGGCGCAGGTGCGTTTGCGCATGGGCGAGGCGTTGGTGGCCAGCCTTGGCGAACTTTCTCTGGCTGGCCCACGCAACGCCTTCCCACTCAGTATGCTAGTGGCGCGCGATTATGTGAAGGAGCGCTTTGCGCTTTTGGGAGACGCGGCTCATGGCATGCACTGGATTGCCGGGCAGGGGCTTAATTATGGTTTGCGCGATGTGGCAGCTTTGGCTGAGACCTTGATCGACGCACACAGGCTGGGGCTTGATATTGGCTCGCTCTCGCAATTGCAGCGCTATGAGCAATGGCGACGGTTTGACAGCTTTGCGTTTACTGCTTCCATGGTGGCGCTCAATTCCCTGTTTTCCAATGAGAATGCCATTTTGCGTGGGGTGCGTGATTTCGGGCTGAATATGGCCGGTAATCTGCCATTTGCCAAAAATCTGTTTGTTAACGAAGCCGCCGGCACGGCTGGCACCATTCCCAAGATGCTGAAAGGCGAGTTGGTCTGAGATATGAAGCCCAAAAACAAAGCCGACATGGATAAAATTACTAAATCGGCCAGCGTGACACCTATTCTCTATGTCAGCGATATGGAGAAGTCATTCAATTATTATGTCGACAAGCTAAAATTTATCAAAGCCTGGGATTGGGGTGAGCCCGTCAGTTTTGGCAGTGTTTATTTTGGGGACGCGGTGGAGCTGTTTTTTTGCCTGAAAGGGCAGGGCCATCCTGGCTCCTGGATGTCGATTTTCATTGCGGATGTCGATGCCTATCAAAAAATTATCAAAGAGGCCGGAGCGGATATTGTTTATGGTCCGCTCGATGAGCCTCACGGTATGCGCGAAATGCATGTCAAGGACCCTGATGGCAACATCATTCGGTTTAGTAGCGCAATTGAAACGGTAACAATGCCAGTTAAACCTGCCAATACATAGACGAATATCAGTCTACAAAAAAACGTTATCTGTTTTTAACATGTTGGTGTTTAAACTTGTTTTTGTCTGTGATAGTATCTCGATGAATCGAGCTACGAATCTGTCTGGGTTTTAGGTGTTGGAAAGAAAGAAAAAATGAAATCTGCGCGATTGGCTGGATTGATTGCAATTGGACTTGTGACCTTGGGCGGCTTTTTAATGCCGGGATATGTTCAGGCTCAGACATATACCTCTCATGGCGGAAACATCACGGTAGAACAATATATTGTTGAGGCTGGTGGTGTCGCCAAATATGTTGCCCCTGGAAGGCTCAGCCTTGCAGGAAGACGTGTTGGTTGTGGCAAACGCCCGTCAATTCTTGATCCTGAATTTGATACCTGGGCTGGCGCTTATACCAATCCTGGCTTCATCATCGTTAATATGCGCTATATGCGTAAAGAGAACAAAACGGTGCAGCTCTACATTTATTCGCATGAATGTGGCTACCAGTTTCGCGGCTTTGACGAAGATACAGCTGATGCATTTGCTATTCGTCGCGGCGTTCGTCAGGGCTGGCTGCGGCAAAGCGGTATGAAAGAGGTTTGCCGGTTCATCTCGCGCGTCCCAGGTGATAGTGAACATCCAGCAGGCACAGTGCGTTGCCGTCGTATGATTGTTGTTTATAATGATATTGTGAAACGCAATAACAGATCGATCGCCAAAAAGAAGCATACGAAAAGAAGAAAAAACCAGCTCTTGCTCGGGTTTAGAAACTAGCTTTGGACTAGCTGATCGCCAACACCACCACCACCAGGGTCATCATCTCGGTCAGTTCAACAAGAGCACCGGCGCTATCACCTGTGGTGCCGCCAAGGCGCGACAGGAAGAGGGCGCGAAGGGCGATGAACGCTGCTGCACATGCCAGCAAACTCCAAACAGCATTGATGCCTGCGATTGCCACAGTAATGGTGAGCGCGATGAGCATCACAAGCAGGCTTGTCTGTTTTGGCATATGCTTGCTGATCAGCGCCCCAAGCCCCCCTTTACGCACATAGGGTGTCGTTAGAAATAGAGCGATCAATGCGGTACGCCCTAACAGGGGGGCAATCAATATGCCCAGCCAGTTCTGCATGCCAATAGCTAGCCAAAGAGCTGCGAATTTGACGAGCAGAACAAGCACCAATGAGATAACTCCCATCGGGCCGCTGGTCGGGTCTTTCATGATTTCGAGCGTTTTTTGTCGATCACCAAAGCCCCCCATCAGCGCATCAACACTGTCAGCCAAGCCATCCAGATGCAGCCCGCCCGTCAGCAAAACCCAGATAATCAAGGTTAAAGCCGCTACAAGAGGCGCCGTCGTTGGCGAACTTAGGTGTGACAGACCGGCTGCAAACGCGGCGAGCAGGCCGCCGATCAACAATCCGACCAGCGGATAATATAGCAAGGAGCGCCCCATATCTTCGTCGCGAGGTAGCTGTTTGAGCAACACTGGAATGGTGGTCAAAAATTGTAGCGCAATGAAGATGGGGTAAGGGGGCAGGACCATATCAGTTTTGCTCCAGCAGGACAAAGCGATCGGCATCTTTTTGAGCGAACGTCATGCGTGCGCCATAGCCGACATCAAGTTCCAATATTTTGGTGAGCGGAATGTTTTGTAAATGGCATAGTAAAATACGGATGACGCCGCCATGGGTGACGAGCAATTGATGTTGATCTTTATGATGCTCTTGTAGTTCTGCAAAGGCTGTAAGCACACGGGCTCTAAAATCTTGCAATCGCTCGCCGCCCGGGGGTGGGTATTTTTGCGGATCGCTCCAGAACCGCGTTAGGGCTTTGGGGGTCTTATCGTAGATCTGCTTGCTGGTGCGGCCCTCCCACTCGCCAAAATGCAATTCAGTAAAGCGCGGCTCAATGAGCAGTGGCAAAGACTTGTTATCTGTCAACTCGCTGGCAAAGGCGGCGCAGCGCATCAGCGGCGAACTGATCACCATATCGCATTTGAAGGGGTCCTTTGTCGCCGACCGCATCTGCGCAAATCCTTTAGGGGTCAAAGGATCATCGGTACTGCCACGAAAACGTTTGCCGCCTTTGATTTCGCCGTGCCGCAAGAGAGTGATCATGCCCCCTTCTCCGATATGCCTGCCTCGTTAAAAGTAGCCATTTGCGCATGCAGGGCGCAGGCCATGCGCAATAGTGGCACCGCCACGGCTGCGCCAGATCCCTCGCCAAGGCGCATGCCCAGATCAAGCAAGGGGCGAGCATGCAGCGCTTCGAGTACGAGTTTGTGACCGGGTTCGGCTGAGCGATGTGAATATAAAAACCAGTTGCTGCTCGAAGAGGTCACCTTCGTAGCCATGAGCGCCGCGATCGAGCTGATATAGCCATCCACCAGCACCGGCAGCCCGGATTGAGCACAGGTGATATAGGCGCCGACCAATGCCGCGATCTCAAATCCGCCAAGGCAACGTAAAAATTCCAATGGGTCATTGAGGGAAGGTTCGTGCCGTTGTAGTGCTTGGCGCACGATGTCGATCTTGTGAGCAATGCCGGCGGCATCAAGCCCTGTTCCAGGGCCTGCAAGATCAGCGGGAGGCAGATTGAGCGCGGCGCAGGCCAGAGCTGTTGCGCTTGTTGTATTGCCAATGCCCATCTCGCCGCCAATAAACAAATGAGCGTCATATTGCGCGGCCCGGCTTGCGGCATCGCGCCCGGCCATCAGTGCCTTGCCCAGTTGATCTGAACTCATGGCAGGTTCGCTGCAAATGTCTTTGGTGCCGGGGCCAAGTTGCAAATCCAGGACGCCCTCAAGGGAAGGGAGTTTGTTGATCGTACCAAGATTAATCACTTCCAGATGCGCGCCGATTTCTCGTGCCAGCACATTGATGGCGGCGCCACCGTTTGAAAAATTTTTGATCATTTCACCGGTTACAGCTTGAGGAAACGCCGAGACACCGTTCAAAGCTACTCCGTGATCAGCCGCAAATACGGAGATAAAAACCTCGCTCATTTGCGGGCACACATCGCCTTGCATGGCGGCCAGATCGAGGGTGATTTCTTCAAGGCGCCCAAGCGCTCCGGCTGGTTTTGTCAAGCTCGACTGGCGAGCACCCGCCTGCCGCTTGTCTTCTTCATGGAGCGGGGCAATAGAATTTGACAGCCAGCCGATATCGCTCATATCCGTTCTCCTTTGATAATGTGGGGTAGTCCGGCAACCACCAAAGTGACCTGTTCGACGATCTGCGCGATCTCTTGATGAATGCGCCCCATTTCATCGCAAAAACGGCGCGAAAGCGCATCCATTGGCACAATCCCCATATTGGTTTCATTGCTGACAAAAATGATTTCCCCTTGCAGGGCTGGCAATATTTCAAGCAGCTCGTTTTTTTGCTGGGCAAACAGTTCGGCGTTCTCATGGAGCAATAGATTGGTGACCCACAAGGTCAGGCAATCGATCAACAGGCATTGGTTTTTACTGGCATGCGCTTGCAGGGTGCGAGCCAGATAAAGTGGTTCCTCGATCAATTGCCAGTCGCATGGGCGCTGCTCTTGATGGGCCTTGATACGAGCAGTCATTTCTTCGTCGCGCGAAGTGGCGGTCGCAATATAGGTGACGGGCAGGCCGCTTCGACTGGCAATTTTTTCAGCCAACGCACTTTTGCCAGATCGCATGCCGCCAAGGATAAGCTGCTTCATGCCCGCTCCTCCTTTTGCGCATGAGGCATGCCAAGAAGCGCAAAGATCTGATCCATATCAAGATGCTCTTCAAGGGCATCTGCAAGTCGGTCAATGTGCTGCTCGCGCGTCTGTTCAAACTGGCTGAGCGCAACTTGTTTCAGCCCCGCCCATTGTAAAAGAGCCGTGCAAGCGCTTGGCTCATCGAACAGGCCGTGCAGATAGGTGGCGAATATCTGGCCATCGGGGGATAGCGCGCCATCATATCTGTGTTCAAGCCTGATGGCAGGATTGGCAAGCGCCGGGCCGGTCGTCACGCCGATATGGATTTCATATCCGCAAACCTTGGCATTGTCGATCATCAAGCGGCCGCTGACATTGCGCAATTGCTTGCGGCGATCAAGCAAGGTTTTACAGGCAAGCAATTGCAGGCCGGTGGTCATTCCCGGATCACCTTCAACGCCCTGTGGATCATCAATACTGCTGCCAAGCATCTGGAAGCCGCCGCAGATGCCGATGAGCTTGCCGCCATAGCGCAAATGTTTCGAGATTGTCTGCTCCCAGCCTTGTTCGCGCAACCAGTTAAGATCGAGACGCACATTCTTGCTGCCTGGCAGGATGATAAGATCGGCAGGGGGGGGGGTATATCGGCTTTAACAAAGTGCAGATTGACCTGGGGATGCAGGTTGAGGGCATCAAAATCCGTGTGATTGCTTAGATGGGGCATGTCTGGGATGATGATCGTCACGCTGTTTTCGTTACTTGCACGGCTATTGGTACGGGTCAGGCTGTCTTCGCCTTCGAGATACAGGCCGTGCAGATATGGCAAGGTGCCAGTGACCGGGACCGCGGTTTCGTTTTCCAGCCAGTCGATGCCAGGCTGCAATAGATCATGATCACCGCGAAAACGATTGATGACCATGCCTTTGACCAGTGCGCGCTCGTCAGCTTCGAGCAATTGCAAGGTGCCAACAAGATGCGCAAAGACGCCGCCGCGATCAATATCGGCAATCAGCAATACCGGCGCATCAACTGCCAGCGCGAAACCCATATTGGCAATATCGTTGGCGCGCAGATTAATTTCGGCGGGACTGCCAGCCCCCTCCACCAGCACGACTTCATATTGGTCTTGAAGCCGATGATAAGATTGCAACACCGCTTTCATGGCGATGCGTTTATATTGGTGATAGCGCCGCGCATCCATATTGCCAATAGCGTGGCCCTGTATGATCACCTGCGATCCGGTATCACTATTGGGCTTGAGCAGTACCGGGTTCATATCCGTGTGCGGGGCAATGCCAGCGGCGCGCGCCTGCAAGGCCTGAGCGCGGCCAATCTCGCCGTCATCGATCGTAACGGCCGAGTTCAGCGCCATGTTTTGCGGCTTGAAGGGCGCGACCTTGATACCGTGTCTTGCTAGCACACGGCACAGGCCCGTGACGAGTGCGCTTTTGCCTGCATCCGATGTGGTGCCTTGTATCATCAAGACACTCATAGCTGCACCCTCGCTTGCAGGTCTTGCAATGCCTGCTCCAATTGGCGCCAATGCGTCTCGCTGCCCGGCAGGCCAAAGCGCAGGGCCGCAGGTTCTTCAAACAGGCGCGTCCAGATGGCCTGTCTGGCCAGAGTTTCATGTATGAGGTCAGCATTGCCCGATTGCACCCATTGAAACAGATCGGTGCCGCCGCTTGGTGCAAGGCTATATTGTATGAGCAGGTTTTTCAGGCGCTGTGCGTTGACACCCAGTTGCAGGCGCATTTTTTGCTGCCAGTAATGATCGGTGAGCGCATGTCTTGCGATCGTTCGTGAAGGACCTGAGATTGTCCATGGTCCCAAAAGCTCCCCCAGAAATTCAAGAAAGATGGGGTGCGCAAAAACGAACCCGACCCGCGCCCCTGCGAGGCCAAAAAATTTTCCTAGTGAGCGCAGGACAATAAGACCGGGGCGGTCGCTTGAGCGCACAAGGCTTTGTTCGGGAGTGGTATCCATAAAGGCTTCATCGATAATCAACCAGCCCTCGCGTTTTTGCAGAGTGCGATGCCAGTCGAGACATTCATCCATGCCAAAGCGTGCGCCCGTTGGGTTATTGGGGTTGACTAGCACGACCACATCATGTTGATCCACCGCTTGATTGATATCGCCAGCCACAAAATCCGTGACAGCAAATCCAGCTTCGCGCCAGGCGTGTTTGTGCTCCGCGTAAGCTGGTTGCAAAATGGCAATGCGCGACCCTTTTGAGCGCAGGCGCGGCAAAGCGGAAATGGCTGCTTGCGATCCTGCCACCGCTAATAAATCTCTTGTGCCATAATAGGTTTGGGCGGCTTGCGTGAGGCCATCATTATCTTGCGGTAATCGCGCCCAGTCTTCTGGATCAATTGAGGGGATGGGAAAGGCATGCGGGTTGATGCCCGTTGACAGATCCATCCATTGATCAAGAGGGATTTTATATTTTTTGGCAGCTTCCAGCAGCTTGCCCCCATGTTCAAGCAAGAGACAGCCCTCCCGCAATAAAAAGGGCAACCGCACTCCATGCAAGGATGCCGCGCTGCAATAGTTTGGTGGCTCGATTGATATCATCGGCGACGGGGTGCAGGCCTTTGCCAAGGGCAGGTCGTTTTTGCATATAGCCGTGGTAAAGCGCTGGGCCACCAAGTTGCAGCGCCAAAGCGCCAGCCCCTGATGACATGACGGGACCAGCATTGGGGCTTTTCCAATGGGGTGCCTGCGTTCGCCAGCAAGAAAGGGCGTTATTGAACTGACCGCTCAGTGCATAGGTCAGGGCGGTGAGGCGGGCGGGTATAAAGTTTAGCACATCATCAAGCCTTGCCGCCGCCCAGCCAAATTGCGCATAGCGCTTGGTGCGATAGCCCCACATGGCGTCAAGCGTATTGGCAAGGCGATAGCAAAGCGCTGCGGGTGCGCCGCCAATCATGAACCAGAACAGGGGGGCAAATACCGCATCACAGCCGTTTTCAAGGGTCGATTCGATGGTGGCGCGTGACATGTCACGCTCGCTCATGGCCTTCGTGTCGCGGCTCACGAGATAGCTCGTGAAACGGCGTGCTTCATCGGGTTTGCCAGCAATAAGAGCATGATGAACTTGACCGGCATGTTCCACCAGTGAGCGCCCGCCAAGCGCCAGATAGAGAATGAGTGTCTCAAACAATGGAGCCAGTGGCAGATAATAGGCGAGCAGAAATGTCAGCAATGTCAGCGGCGCAATGAGTAAAAACACACAAAGAATACCCGCGCTCACCCCTGCCCCTTCATTGACATTGAATTTTTTTTCGATCCAAGCAGCCAGATGGCCAAAGCCCACCAGCGGGTGCCAACGTTTGGGTTCGCCAAGCAGATGGTCGAGTGCGAGGGCGGCCACAACAGCGATCATTGTCTGGATCATTGCACTTCTCCCTCAATAGGCCAGCGATCTTCGAACAACATGCCCGCCAAGGGTTTTTCATCCCGCCAGCCCTCTTGCACCAGCATGGGTTTTTCATAAAATTCGTGCACTGGCCCAATACACAACAGAGCGATTGGCAGCGCCTCTTTTGGGCAATGCAGCAGTGCACCAAGTTTTTTTGGGTCAAACAAGGAGACCCAGCCAAGGCCGATATTTTCGGCGCGCGCCGCCAGCCACATATTTTCAATGGCGCAGGCCGCCGAACAAAGAGCCGTTTCGCGTGGCAAGGTGCGCCGCCCCAATATGGTGCCATCATCAGGGGCCAGTACCACCGCGACAAGCTGCGCGCAGGTGCGAACCCCTTCCAGTTTCAATTTGAGGAATTCGCTTTTGCGTAGGCCGATCTCATTGGCGGTCGCCTTGATCTCTTCGTCCACAAGCATGGCAATGTCTTTGCGTACTTGATCATTTTGAACCTGGATAAAGCGCCAGGGTTGCATGAGGCCGACCGAGGGCGCCAGATGCGCGGCCGCAAACAGACGATCCATCACATCTGCGGACACGCTGGACCCGCTGACAAAATGGCGCATGTCACGGCGCGCCGCCAGCACTTTGTGCAAGGTCTCGCGTTCGCCTTTGCTAAAAATGATCTGCTTGTTGTTAGCCATTTTTTGATCGATGATAAATCAGATCTTCAACCGGTACGCCGCCAACGAGATGCTCATTGATGATGCGGTCGAGATTTTCCTCGGTGACATTATAATACCAGATGCCGTCGGGCTGAATGGACAGCACCGGTCCTGATTTGCAGGTGGCAAAACAATGGGTGCGGGTGCGTTTGACGCGCAAGTCGCCCTTGTTGATACCGGCCTCGCGAAATTTCTCACCGAGCATTTGAAACAGGCTTTCAGCCTCGCCCTCTTGCGTACAACGGGGGCCAACACACACCAGCATGTGCCGGTGATAATCCATCATTGTGGGTTTTTCCAATTCACTCATTGATCTGACGTCTCCAATTGTCTGGGGGTCGGTTGATGGGTTTGCCATACTGCTTCAAAAGCTTTGAAGGCGGCTTCATCAAATTTATTGTCGGTGCGCACCAGCGACATATTGAAGACAGAGTGTCCGTGAATGTCGGTGAAAAAGGCGCTGCGATAGCTGTCGTCCCGGCGCACCAATGTGACATTTGTGACAGATGGCCAGTTGATATGCAGATGGAAATAATCGTTTTCGATATTCAGCCAATCGTTTTTTTGCACCATGTCTTTAGCGTGCATTTTCAGCTCGCTGATAGCGCCAGCTTCCGAGCGCACAACGGCCCGCAACAGGCCCCACTCTCTTGCTGCTTCAATAATCGCAAAGGCATCGCCTTCGATTGCCAAAGCGCTAAAATCACCAGCCTGATCACCGTCATTTGCCGCCGTTATGGCTTGCAGGATCTGGCCGAGCGGGGCGTTAAAATGCTCGGCCACTTTGCGTAGGGTATGAAACTCGCCATTGCGCATATATTCGCGTACCACGCCATGCCAACCCGTCAGACCCATGGAGAGGGAGCGACCTTTTTGTTCGCCCTCAAGAGCGTCGCCGGTAATGCCTTCATATTTGTTGGCGTAGCCGCGCGGGGTGATCATCAGGCCGTCTTGCATGAAAGTGCTGCTATTGCCAATCAACACCGTGGTCAACATGCCGATTTCACAATCCTTCATCTGGTCAAGCCGCACCATTTGAATATCCTGACGGCGGCGATAGGCTGATTTAACGATAGCCACAGGCGTATCTGGTTTGCGGTGGCGCAGCAGTATTTCCTGCGCCTGCTCGATTTGCCCATGGCGGCGGCTACTCTTTGGATTATAGAGCGCAATGACGAAATCGCTCGCCCCAACCGCATCAAGGCGTTTGGCGATGGTCGGCCACGGGGTCAGCAGATCTGACAGGGAGATGGAGCAAAAATCATGGGTGAGTGGAGCACCAACGAGGGATGCACAAGCGCTAAGCGCTGTTGCGCCCGGGATGATCTCCACCTTGATATCACTGTCTGGCGTCCAGCCCTCTTGCAGTAAAACCTCAAATGTTGGCCCCGCCATGCCATAGACGCCAATATCGCCAGACGAGATAAGCGCCACGGTCTTGCCCATTTTGGCTTGATCATAGGCTTCAATACAGCGATCTATTTCTTCGGTCATGCCCTTGCGGATGATTTCCTTGCCGACGATCAGATCTTTGACGAGCTTGATATAGGTTGTGTAGCCGATAATGACATCGGCTTCGGTCATGGCTTCAAGGGCGCGCAAGCTCATATGCTCTTTGGCGCCGGGGCCAAATCCCACCAGCAATATCTTGCCGGGTTTGGTGTCTGTACTCATGTCACTTCCTTTAGTTGAACGATGGAGACGGTGGCGTTTTTACCATCCGCTCCTTTGTGTTTGAATTTTTCTACCAGCAGATCGCTCATATCTGTGTTGGCGGCCAAAATGGCGGCAGCTTCCGACACGGCGGGGGTCCCCATAAATTTGCGCACCACTTCAGAGGGGTTGGGCACCTCGACTTTAGCTAGCTGTTTGGCGCTATAAAACTGCAGCGGCCATTGATGATCTTTTGAAAGAGCCAGCAGGGCTACTTCATCATTTTTCTTGTCGATGGTGGCCATGGAACTGACCGCGCTTCTGGACAGATCTATCGTACCAAGCGCCAAATCAATGGCAGCTTCCAATGTGGCTTTTGGTGTGCCGCGATCACAGCCCATGCCAAGAATCACTTTCATGCTATTGTCCTTCTGGCGGGCGATAGACGATCAGGCGCTCGACCATGTCGTCCCACATGGATTGCGGGACTTCTTTGTGGGTGATCCACAAAACGCTTTTGTGGGCGTCCAGATCGACATCGTCGAAGCGCTCGAACAGATGAATATTTTTGGGTAGGGGTGTTTTTAATTTCCACCAATCCTTTGATCCACACTCTTGCACCAGCGCCACTGGCTCATCATTGACCACATGGGCCGAAACGCGAATGAGGTTCCATTTTGGCGCTTCGATTTTCCAACCAAGTTCGCGACCCAAAATATCGACGGCGATGGTTTTACGCGCGTCTGACGCGGTGGTGAGTACGGCGCGCCCCCCCAATATGGAGGCGAGCTGTTCGGCAAATTCATTGGCGCCGCCAACATGACCTGACAGGACCGGGATGACATATTGCGCGGCATCATCCACCACAAGAACGCCAGGATCCACTTCTTTTCCTTTAAGGTGGGGAGCAATAAGCCGCACAACCGCCCCTAGTGAAACGAAGAAAACGATCTGGTCAAATTGCTCAAACAGTGTGCCGACCTGCGCTTTTGACGGTCCTTCATAGGCGTGCAACCGATCTTTGTAGTCCTCGAAGTTTTCGGCAAATTTGATAGGCACGGCGATGGTCGCATCTGGCAGCTCACCGGCAGCTTTTTTGACGAGTTCGCAGCCATGCTTGGTAATGGCCAGCAGGGCGATTTTTTGGGCTTGGGGATCGGTCATGCGTTTAGGGTACTTTCTTTTTTGTCACTATCTTTGACTTGTTTGCTTGTGTCGGGCGATTTCTTGCGGCAACCGCGCAGTATTTCGCCGCGCTCATGATCGGGATTTTTGACGAGCATCAAGGAGAGATAGTTGACGGTTTGGCCTTTGAGTGTGGAGACGTCGCGCACCACTCGTTCTTCCAGACTGCCAGCTTTTTCGATAAAGGCAGCGTGCTGCACGAGGCCGCGCTTTTCAAGCAGGGCAATGATATCATCCAGCAGTGGTTTGACTTTCATGAGCACCAGCGTGTCAAAATCATTGAGCAATTGATCAATGGTCTCAATGCCGTAATTGGCCGGGATCACTGCCATTTTATCATCGACCTCGGTGAGCGGGAATTGCAGACGGGCGGCGGCGGCGTTGAACGAGGAAACCCCCGCAATGGTCTCGATCTCGATGCTGCTATCCATGGCGCTGACATGGCGTGCCAGATGCCCAAAAGTCGAATAGGTCGAGGCATCGCCCTCCACCAGAAACATCACATCGAGGCCGGTGTTCAAAACCTCCAGCACTTTTTGCGCCGCCCTCTGGCGGAATTTGCCAAGCTTGCTTTCATCATGGGTCATGGGAAAAATCAACGAGCAATGATCGCCGGGGGGGGTAAGTCCGGCGCGTGTGGCGATGGCAAGCGCATAGCTGTCGCTTTTTGAGTTGCGCACAGGGTAAGTCCAATAGGCGGTTTGCTGTAGCAAGGCATAGGCCCGCCGCGTCATCAGATCGGGGTCGCCGGGGCCAACCGAGACGCCATATAATTTTCCTATACTCATTGGCTCTCATCCTTCGTCTGTTGGGCGCTAATGATCCACACAAGGTTTTCGGCCGCAAAGCGGTGCATGTGTAAAATTGGGCGCGAACGAGACACCTGCATTTGCGTGACGTCCCAGCTGACGCCCAATTCTTTTAGCGTGTCTGTCGCGACCGATAGATTTTCGATGGTGACAAAATTCATGATGAGGGTGCCATTTGGTTTCAAGCGCCCCATGATGAGACGAATGAGATCCCCCAGATTACCGCCAGAGCCACCAATGAAAACGGCGTCTGGGTCGGGCCACTCATCAAGCCCATCGGGGGCCTTGTTGTGCACCAGATGATAATTGTGGACGCCAAGGTCGCGCCGATTGTGCTCAGAGATCGCCGCATCAGCTTCGTTTTTTTCGATGGCATATACATAGCCATCGGTGGCAAGGCGAGCCGCTTCAAGGCCAACAGAACCAGAGCCGGCGCCAATATCCCAGACGATACTGTCTTTGCGCAATTGCATGCGGGCCAGCGACACGGCGCGCACTTCGCGCTTGGTGATCAGCCCCTTGTCTGGTTTGCGCTGATGGAAGCAATCATCGGGGAGACCAAAGTGCACGTCATTTGGCTTGGTACTTTGACGCCATAGCAACATCATATTGGGTTCGGCAAATGAGTGATCTGCGGCATCCATGATGGAGAGGTCTGTGATCAGCCGTTCACTATCGCGCGCGATATGCTCAACCACCGCCATTTGGAAATCATCTTGCAGACCTTGCGCCACCAGCATGCGGGCCAGTCGCGCCGGGCAGTTTTGAGGACTGGTGAAAATCGCCATGCGGTCATGATGTTGCGCGGCGTGCAGGACGGGATAGAGACCGTGATCAACGCCTTTGGCGCGGTCCCATTCCCCGGCATCCTTGCTATGCACCGAACAGATTTTTAGCTCATGCCACGGGATGCCAAGCCGGGCGCAGGCCAGTTGTACCATTGACAGGTTCGGCAAAATTTCAAAGGCTTCGATGCATAAACGAGACTGCAAAAAACCAGCAATGCCATGACAAAGAGGATCACCGGTTGCCAACACGACAACGCGCTTGCCAGCTGCTTGCGCATCGCTGATTTGTTCTGGCACCTGCATGAGTTTGCCAGTGAGATCAAATGTCTGGCAATCGCTGGCAAAAATCTGCTCGAACAGTTTGAGCGTGCGGGTGCCACCAATCACCAGATCAGCTGACCTGATATGATCAAGCATCAGACCGCTCAGTCCCGATACGCCGTCATCAAGCACGCCGATAATGCGGCAGGGATTGATGGTCGGGGCATCAGATTCAATTGATTGGGTTGGCTGGTTCATTGTTTGCCCTCTTGCGAATTTGCTTCTGCCACCTGCGTTCCCTTGAAATCGCTAACCAAAACTCTGAGCGTGAATTTATCGGGATAGCGTCCCATCAATGTGTCGATGACTTTTTCAGCAACCGCTTGCTGGAACGCGACATCGAGACCCAGCGGTTCGAGCCGCTCAACAGCGAAGCGGGCAGTGATGGCGGTGCCAATCTCTTCGCAGATGTCGTCAGCGACGCCAAGTTTCGCAGCAATATCGGCGAGCATTTGCGTATTGACCTTGGAGCGTCCGGCATGGGTGATGGTTTCCCCTTGGGCGATCTTGGTGAGCTTGCCGATCATGCCACCAATGATGACATGTTTGATCTCTTCCTTGACGGAGGTGTCCAGCGCATAGCGCAAGAAGTCGCCCATTTGCACGAAGCATACCGGCGGCAGGTGCGAGAGCTGCTTTATGACGAATTTTTCGGTGCGCCCGCCAGTGGTCAAAACAATGGTATCTTCGCCATTGGCTTTGGCGACTTCGATGCCCTGAATGACGCTGGCCCGAAATGCAACGGTTGAATAGGGCCGCACAATGCCCGTGGTGCCAAGGATCGAAATGCCGCCCAGTATGCCAAGGCGGGCATTGATAGAGCGGGTAGCCATTTTCTCGCCATCGGGTACAGAAATCGTTACCTCCAGCCCTTGTTTTTGCAACAGCTTGTCTCCGGCAATACGGACATTTTCTTCAATATTTTGACGCGGCACGGGGTTGATGGCGGGGCCACCAACTTCCAGACCAAGCCCGGTGAGGGTGACGGTTCCGACACCATCGCCCCCTTTCAGCAGCACTTCACCACTGGCATCAGGCAACAGACAGACATCAGCGGTGAGGTGCGCTTTATCAGTGCAATCGGGGTCATCGCCAGCATCCTTGATAACCACAGCATGAGCGCAATTATCATTGAGTTGGGACTCAATCACCGCAAATTTGACCAGTTGGCCGTTGGGCAATTTGCATTCGATGCTGTCGGGGATCTGGCCCGTCACCAGCCCTTGCGTCGCAGCTTTTGCCGCCGCCGCTGAACAGGCGCCCGTCGTAAAACCGGTGCGATCTCCGCGTTTCTTTTTCTTTTTGGGTTTGATGGCCACCTAGCTTGCCTTTTGTTTGGTTTCGGCCAAGGACAGTAGTGCATGGATGGCAGCGACCACCAGCGTCGAGCCACCCTTGCGCCCGCGGGTGATCATCCAGGGAATATCGGTTAATTGCGCCAGCGCGTCCTTTGATTCCTCCGCTGACACAAATCCAACGGGCATGCCGACAATGAGCGCTGGCTTGATCCCTTCTTGCTTGATCAGGCGGATCATTTCCAGCAGCGCGGTGGGGGCGTTGCCAACGGCGACAATGCCACCATCCAGCAAGCGCAGATATTGTGCCTTTTGCATGGCTTGTACCGCTCTTGTGGTGTTTTCAGCTTTGGCATTCCTGATGACGTCTTCATCCGAGATGAAATGATGAGGCACCACACCAAAATGCGAGAGACGGGGTTTTGACAGCCCGACGCAAATCATCTCCACATCGGCGACAATGGCGGCACCGGACATGATCGCTTCAAGCCCAGCGCTGACACAATCGGGGTGAAATTCCGCGAGGCCGTTAAATTCAAAATCGGCGGTGGCGTGTATCATGCGCCGCACAATCTGCCACTGCGCCTCGCTATAATTTCCGCGCTCGCCAGCCTCACGGTCGACAATCGCAAAACTGTCATGCTCAATTTTTTGCCCGGCTTTGGTCAGCTGTTCGGTGATCACATTGCTCATGTCACGGCCTCCTCTTGCGGGTGATTATGGTCATGGTCATGAGCGTGATCATCGCCGTGATCGTGGTGATGATGCTTATAATGCTCGCCGTGCAGCTTGTAATGCGCTTCCGTGTCGTTGTCATAGTCCTTTGCCATTGCTTCAAGGACCCGCTCATCAAGCAGCTCGTAAATCTCGCTCTCAAAACCAAAATTTTCGGCCAGAGAAAAACTGATGCGTGGATATTGGCTTTGCAGGCGCGCCACCTGTTTCTTGATGCGTTCCATCAAGGTACCCGAAAACAGATAATAGGGCAGCACTGCGATTTGCATCATGCCCAGTTTGATCTGGCGTTGCACGGCCATTTCAAGACGCGGAAAACTGATGCCGGTAAAGGCCGGGTCCACCAGCTCATGCTGGCTTTCTTCAAACAGATATCGTGAGAGCTTGGCGTTTTCGCCATTGGCGACCCGGTCGGACGAGCCGCGTCCCAGCAGAACCACACCGGTGGTTTTTGGGTCCGGCGCATCCATTTGCAACATGGTTTTGCGCAGATTTCGTTTAAGGATGGCCAGCATTTTATCATTGGCGCTGAGACGGCGGGCATAGATGAACTCTACATTTGGATGCTGCTTGCGGGCTTTTTCGATGTGATGGGGGATTTCCATCTTCACATGCCCGGCGGCATTGAGGATCAGCGGCACGACAATGACGCGGTCAGCACCGTGGGTCGCATTAGCGAGGCCCATATCAAGCGTGATGGGTGCGAATTCGATAAAGCACAGCTCAATTTTCCAGGTGGGATTGCGGTCTTGCCAGATCTTCGTAAATTTCTCGATTTCGGCATTACCGGCTGCGATACGCGAGCCGTGGCCAACAAGGAGGACTTTGGTGGTCATGATTTTTTCTCCTGCAATTCAACACTTTTGCGAAAGCGGTGCGTAAAGTCTTTGTCATAAAGCTTTGATTTTTTGAGTTGCGACCACGTTCTTGCCCCAAGCGTCGGGCTAACCACAATCATGGCTTGCGATTTTATCTTGGCAGCTCGGCAATCATCATAAAGCGTCTCGATGGTGCTGCGGACAATCACTTCTTCATCGGGCCAGCTGGCTTTGTGGACGACCAGCACCAGCGCCTCTTTTTGCCAGCCAGCTTCCAACAGATCGCTCTGGATTTTTTGGATTAGCGTGATCGATAGAAACAGGCACAAGGTACATTGATGGCGTGCCAGCGCCACCAGATCTTCACCCGGCGGCATGGGTGTGCGCCCCTCAACACGGGTTAAGATCACTGTTTGGGTGACCTCTGGCAGGGTCAGGCTTTCGCTGGCCGCAGCGACTGAAGCCATCGCCGATGAGACCCCCGGTACGACACCACTGTCAATGCCAGCCTTGTCCAAAGGCTGCACCATTTCGATCAACGCCCCATAGAGCGATGGGTCGCCCGTTTGCAGGCGGATAACGGTTTCGTGCTGCGCTGCTTTTTCGATCAGCCAGCCCGTAATCTCCTCTAGCGTCATGCCCTTGCTGTCGGCAATCTCGCAAGCTTCTCCGGCCCAGCGCGTCGCGGCGATCGACACGAGGGAGCCGGCAAAAAGAATGGCACCAGCTTTTGCAATGAGGTCGCGGCCCTTGACCGTAATGAGATCAGGGTCTCCTGGTCCCGCCCCCACAAACCATACTTTACTCATGTATCGCTCGTGAATTTCTGGCTGAAGAACCCATAGGCCCCGCCGAGCGTGAGCCAGAAAACAGCATTGGCGATCGCAGTGGCAATGATAAAGGTGGTAATCAGTTCCTGAGGGGCCAGTGCGACAGGAATATCGGGATGAGGTGCGCCGACAAGGTGTGGCACTACCAGCGCGATAATACCTATTCCCTTCAGCAGATAGTTTGGAGCAAACACCATCAATGCCAGTCCGCCGGCAGTGCTGGTGGCGGTTGCGAACCACCAGATTTGCCGTGTTTGCAAGGCCGCCGCCTCGGTTCCAGGCAGTTCAGGGGCTAATCCAAGAGAAGGAGCAACAAAAAAGATCGCATAACCAGCAAGTCCCCAGAGCAAACCAGATTTCCAGCTCATATTGTAACCGCGCAAGCTTGAAGCAGCTCCCAGTAACAGGGCAAAGCCCATGGCAATGAGGATGTTTGCAGCCAAGGTAAAGAAAGTGCGCTCAATGCCATCTTGCGGTCCCCAGGCTTCAGCAGCACCCTCATGACCGTGGCTATTGCCATGATCTTGGGAGGTAATTGACTTTTCGATGGCAGCTGGTGTGGTGGTTTCATATTTTTCCGCTTCCAGAATTGAGGGAATAACCCCCACTTGCTGCACGAGGGTTAGCAATATCCCCGCGAACAGGCTGGCCAAGGCTGCGGTACTAAATATTTTTGAGAAACTCATCTCGATACTCCAGACTAGTGGCATGGAAAAGATGCAGCGTGGCGGCTGTCATGAGCGGCATTGTGCAGGACTTGAGAGTTGGCAAAACCTGCAGCGAACAAAAGCCCGATGCCAATGATGGCCGCCGCCAGTGCTGGCATGAAACGGGTGGTTAAACGGGTTGAATTCAGCGCTGTATTTAGCTCGGTTTGATTGGGAGTCATGATATTGTTTTTCCTTTATCTTGCGGGAGTTATTGTGATTTAAATCAGGCGGCGGCAAACAGTCTTTTTTCAACCAGGACGCTGCCATTAAGAGAGCGGAGTGATTTGGCCACAGCGAGAGCGGCGAGGTCAACAAGTGGTTCAATGATGATGACAATCATATAGGCACTGCCGAACAGGGCCACACTAGCCATATTTTCCGCGCCAAAACCCTGGCCGTAGAAGGCCCAGAAAGCCACCCAGCTAACAATGCCAGCCTGATAGGTCGCTGAAAGTGCCAGAGCTTGCGTATATTTTATATCTGTATAGGTGGTTTTTGCCGGGATGATTTTATCAGCCAGCACGCTCATGGCATAGAGCGGTACCAGCAGAGTGGGGGGGTTGACGCCATATTGCGGCAGATCAAGAGGGGCAAAGAGCAAACCCTGTAGCGCAAGACCAAGGCCAAGGCCGATGGCGGTAGGGCCAACGCCAAAAATAAGGAACAGGGTTGAACCCATGATCAGATGAACTTCGGAAATCCCGACAGGATGGTGGGGCAAAACCTGGAAATAACAAAAGACGGCAATGGTCGTGAAAAGGCTGCGGACCGTCAGCGAAAGCAGACCATCCTTTTTTACGGTTTCAAGAGCCAGCTTACCCGCAAAACCAACGGCGGCGATAGCGGTTCCATAGCTGAGGGTCATTTTGACGGCATCGACGACCCCTGGTTCGATATGCATGAGTGTTACCTTTCGTTTGGCGAGAATTAGCTTGAGGACGCGAACAGTTTGGTTGCGGCCATTGGATTGGATGGGAAATAAAGATGAAGATAAGAGGCATTAAGCCGGAGATCTCGGAAAACGGGCTCGCCGGTGCGGCCCTTGCGTGCCCCCACACTCAAGGCGATGGGTTTGAGCGGACTGTCGAGTTTTGAATAATGATAGGTATGACCGCGCAAATTGCCCTCGGGTAGCTCAATGGCGTGCATGCCAAGATTTGACAGTCTTTTTTGCATGCGGGCATGGCCGGGCATCAGCCCTACCAGCTCGGCGCTTGCTCCCTCTTTATTGGTCAGCTGGTCAAACAGGTAGAGCATGCCGCCACATTCAGCATGGATCGGTTTGCCCGAGTGATGATGGGCGCGGATGGCCTCCAGCATCGGAGCATTTGCAGCCAATTCATCCAGATGCAATTCAGGATAACCGCCCGGCAGATAAAGCGCATCGGCATCGGGCAACTGCTGATCTTTGAGTGGTGAAAAAAACAAAAGCTGCGCACCTTCGTCGCGCAACAGATCGAGATTGGCGTGATAAAGAAACGAAAAAGACGCATCTTGCGCGATGGCGATGCGTAGCCCTTTGAGCTGATCAGAGGGCGCATCCAGTTGCGCGGGCTCGAACGAAACGGGCGCTGGCATAAATTTTTGAATATCTTTTAAAGACAGGGCCGCCAGAGCGATACGATTGTCGAGATCAGCAATTTCGCTTGCTTGCACAAGTCCCAAATGACGACTGGGTAGGGCGATCTCTTCATTGCGCGGCAACCAGCCCAGCATGTTGAGGCCATCTGGCAGGCTTTCTTCGAGCATTTCGAAATGGCTGTCAGAGGCGACCCGGTTAGCAAAGACACCGGCAAAAGGCAGATCAGAACGGTAGGTCGCCAGACCATGGGCCAGCGCCCCAAATGTTTGGGCCATGGCGCTACCATTGATCACCGCCAGCACCGGAATGTTGAACAGCGTCGCCAGATCAGCGCTTGATTTTTCCCCATCGAACAGTCCCATCACCCCTTCAATCAAGATGAGATCGGCCGTTTTCGCCGCCTTGTAAAGGAGATCGCGGCAATGCTGTTCGCCGCCCATCCAAAGATCAAGCTGATAGACGGGATTGCCGCAGGCTTGCTCCAGGATCATGGGATCCAGGAAATCTGGTCCGGTTTTAAATACACGCACTGTTTGTCCGGCATCGCGATAATGGCGGGCGAGAGCGGCCGTGACCGTGGTTTTTCCCTGGCCGGAAGCTGGAGCGGCGATAAACAGTGCCGGGCATTTTCTGACATTGGAATGCGAAGAGGGGGAACTCATAGATCAATCCCCTTTTGCGCTTTTACGCCAGCGCGATAAGCATGTTTTTTATCGGCCAGCTCCGTGACGGTGTCGGCGGCTTCAACCAGCGCAGACAGCGCTCCGCGGCCCGTCACCACCACATGCTGCATGTCGTGGCGGGCCTGAAGATCGGCCAGCACCTTGTCCATATCAAGCCATTTATAACGCAAGGGGTAGGTCAGCTCGTCAAGTACGATCAAATCATAGGAGGGATCATGCAACATTTGGCGGGCCACATCCCAGCCATTTTCGGCGGTTTGCTTGTCTTTTTCAAGATTCTGGGTTTCCCAGGTGAAACCCTCGCCCAAAACATGCCAGGTGACGCGCGGATGGCCCTTGAAGAAACTTTCTTCACCCGTATCGGAACTGCCCTTGATGAACTGGGCGACCCCCACTTTCATGCCATGACCAAGTGCACGCGCAATCATGCCAAAGGCCGAACTTGATTTGCCTTTGCCATTGCCGGTCAGCACGAGAAGCAGACCTTGTTCGCGGTCGGCGCGATTAATGCCCTCGTCCACGACCTTTTTCTTGCGGGCCATTTTGGTCTGATGTTTTTTTTGTGTTTCTTGGCTCACGAAGTTTCCCCCTTGAATGAAAAACAGAGGGAGGCAACCACCGAGGTGATCAATGAGCCTTGAAGCTTCATTGTTGCAGGGGAGTTAAACCAAATACCCATCATACTCTTCCTTTATCACGCCGCCCGCGCGATTGAGTGCCACCAATGATTGATGTGAGAAGAGAGTGTCAAAGCCGTGAGATTATTGGACAATAACTCGTCAGCCCCGGCAATGCCCTCCGCATGCCAACCGTAAAGCTTCGGGCCGGTCTCCGGGCTCATGAGGGGTCAAATTATGACCAGACAGACCGCCTTCCCATATCGCGTGATACAGTGGCTTCGTGATCTGTTAAACCTCACCTACCGTTGCGGGGGCAGCGCCGGAATTGCCTGTAATGATACAAAGCGCACCGGCTTCCCATTTCATCCTCATGAAAAAACACGAGGAAACCTGAAGCAGATGGGCAAAAACTAGATGAAGGGGCAGGTACTGTCAACACGCGATGAGCATCAATCGTCAGTTGATCTTTGCATCGGCAATATTTATTGTTCTATTTCAACTCATTGGGGAAAACGGGCTTCGTGGCTTGTTGCACCGATTGAGCTCACAGCCATCTCAGCTATTTGTTGAGGGTCTGAACGGTGCAATAAATTGCACCCTACGGGCTCATTTTCGTCAAAGGGAATGAGCTGGTTATTTGCCGGTTGCAGCAGGGCGGGCATCTTTAGACCACATGGCTTGTGTGCCGGTTTTGTTGAAGCGCAAATAATTCATTTTGTGAGTTTGCATGGAAAAGCGCAAGGGGCTGTTCTTTGGCTTGAGGAATGGCAGGGCATTGTCGGGCGAGGCCGTATTGAGCTGTAGTTCAAATTCATAGTCCCCCGCTTCAAAATCCAGAATGCGGTTGATTTTCTCATCAGCACGCGGCACGAATTGCATGGGCCTGGAATAGCTTGTTTTGCCAAGCAAGGCGACGGGCATAAACGGCGTTTTGGGGCTTTGCCCCCAGGTGCCCAGATGCGCGGCGTAAAACCTTTTGGTTTTGCCGGTGCGCGGATTGGTGACATTGAGATCAATGGATAAAACCGTGCCGGTGCGGGCTCCATCATTGGCGAGGGTCAAAGGCACGATGAATACTTCAAGGGGGTGTTCGGGGCTGTTGGGATCAGTATAGGCGATGCGTGGCGGCACATAGGCAGCAAAATCGGCGGAGCGCACAACGGTTTCATAAAAACTATAACCAGAAAACATCAAGGCAAAAGCCGAAATGATCGTGGCGAACAATCCTGCATGGGAGATTTCTGAAGCTCCTCGGGCCTGATCGACGGCTTCATTGATAAACTGATCTGCTTTATTGCGTCTGAAAAATCCCATTTTCACCTCCTGCAAGCCCGCCAGATTAATTCATATATATATATAAAGGTTCGAATGTGGTCGCATTGGGGATATTGCGGACAATGAAACCTATTTTATAAGTACTTTTTTGATAATCGCACACAGATTGCCGAGCTGCTTGTCATCATAGGCTTCGGCGGGGCTATGTCCCCATACCGGGCCGGGCCAGGCCGGATCATCATCATGGCGGGCGATAATATGAACATGCAGTTGCTCAACAATATTGCCAAGGGCGCCGACATTCAGTTTTTGCGGTCGAAACAGCTCTTCCATAGCCATTGAGACCTGGCGTATTTCGCGCATCAAAACAAGGGCGTCAGCTTCGCACAGATCGGTGATCTCGCTCATATTCTGGGCTTGCGGTATGAGGATCAGCCAGGGATAGCGATGATCGTTCATCAAGCGTACTGTCGATAGTGCGAGCGTGCCCACTTCAACACTGTCTGCAGCCAGCCGCGGATCAAGATCAAAGGCGGGGCTGATCGAAAGCGCGGGTGGTTCCACGCTTTCAATTATTTCGGGGGATGGCTCTCCGGCCAGAGTTTCTTTCAATCCCATGCCAGCCAGTTCATCGGCGCGCTCGTTCTCGGGATGTCCTGCATGGCCTTTAACCCAGTGCCAGGTGACATCGTGATGGGTGCGCGCTTCATCCAGTTCTTGCCAAAGGTCGGCGTTCTTGACCGGCTTTTTGGCGGCGGTTTTCCAGCCGCGGCGTTTCCAGCCATGGATCCATTCGGTGATGCCCTTGCGCACATATGTGCTGTCGGTGTGCAGATCGATGGTGCTGCGCTGCTCTGGATATTGAAGCGCCTTGATGGCGGCCATCAGCTCCATGCGATTATTGGTGGTGTCGCGCTCGCCGCCCCTTATTTCGCGCCGCTGCATGTTCCCATTGTTTGGGCCAAACATCATGGTGGCGCCCCAACCACCCGGGCCCGGATTTCCCGAACAGGCGCCATCGGTGTAGATCACCACATCCCTCGAAAGCTGTTGATCGCTCATTTGTCAAATCCATATTCACTGACATTTTTAATCTGCTGGTGAAAGCGCAGTTTGCGCAAATATTCGCGGGGATCATGGCGATTGACCAGCGCGTCTTTGGGTGTGTTGAGCCAATCATAGATGCGGGTCAGCAAGAAACGCAATGCGGCGCCGCGAGCCAGCAGTGGCAGAGATTCAAGTTCTTGTTCGCGCAAATGTCTTGTTTGTGCATAACCAGACAAAAGCGCGCGGGCGTTGGTCATGTTGAAACTGCAATCTGATTCAAAGCACCAGGCATTGAGACAAACGGCCAGGTCGTAAGCAAGAAAATCATTACAGGCGAAATAAAAATCGATGAGGCCCGACAAATGATCGTCGAGGAAAAAGACATTGTCTGGGAACAGGTCCGCATGAATGATGCCGGTGGGCAAATCTTTGGGCCAGTTATTTTCCAGAAATGCCAACTCGGTGGTAATGATGTCGCGCAAGCCAGGATGTATGTCATCCATGCCCTTGCCGCATTTTTCAAACAGGGGCCGCCAGTCCTTTAGCGTCAGGGCATTTGGTCGGACCATTCCAAAATCCGCTCCCGCCACATGCATGGCACCCAGTGCCGTGCCAAGCTCACCGCAATGCAAGCGTTTGGGGCGGTTCACCGAGAACCCGTCGAGAAAGGTCACCATCACAGCGGGGCGCCCCGACAAGGTTTTGAGGACCTGACCCTTGTTATCTTCAACAGGCAAAGGGCAGGAAATATTGTGGGTCGCCAGATGTTCCATGAGCCCCAAAAAAAACGGTAGATCTTTGGTTTCCACGAGTTTCTCGTAGAGCGTCAAAATATAGGAAGCTTTGGAGGTGCGCACCAGATAGTTGGTGTTTTGAACGCCCTCGGCGATGCCCTTGTAGCTATGCAGTTCCCCCACATCATAGTCGGCAAGAAACAAGCGCAGATCATCATCGGCAATTTGCGTATAGACAGCCAGAGCAATTCTCCATCAGTTCAATCGGCATTCATTTTGTGGGGTCAGTTTGATTGCGTCAGTTCTTTGGGCAGCTTGAAGGCGATGTCTTCGGTCGCCGTTGTGATGGTTTCTACGCTAATTTGATAGCGCTTTTCAAAGCTTTCGATGATTTCATCAACAAGCACTTCTGGCGCCGAGGCTCCCGCCGAGATGCCGAGTGTATTTATGCCCGTAAATGAAGCCCAGTCAATGTCGCTGGCCCGTTGCACGAGTACGGCATTGGTGCAGCCAGAACGGGCGGCAACTTCCACAAGGCGCATGGAGTTGGAGCTGTTGGGGGCGCCAACAATCAAAAATGCGTCGCAACGATCGGCGATGGCTTTGACTGCTTGCTGACGGTTGGTGGTGGCATAGCAAATATCGTCTTTGCGAGGCGCTTTAATATCTGGAAAACGCGTCGTCAGGATCTGGATGATTTCTTTGGTATCATCAAGCGAGAGGGTTGTCTGGGTGATATAGGCAAGCGGTCCGTCGGTTGTTGGTGTAAATTGACGCGCATCATTTGCTGTTTCGACCAGCGATACGGCCCCGGCTGGCAATTGACCCATGGTGCCGATCACTTCGGGGTGTCCTGCGTGACCGATGAGAATGGTTTCGCGATGATCGCTAAAATGGCGTTCGGCTTCGCGGTGGACCTTTGAAACAAGAGGGCAGGTGGCATCAAGGTAAAACAATTTGCGCTGCCGCGCCACGGCAGGCACGGATTTTGGCACCCCATGAGCTGAAAAAATTACCGGTGCGCCATCGTCTGGCACCTCGCCAAGTTCTTCCACAAACACGGCCCCCTTTTTCTTCAGGTCATCAACTACATAGCGATTATGGACGATCTCGTGGCGCACATAGACGGGCGCCCCATATTGCTGCAGGGCCTTTTCGACGATCTGGATGGCGCGATCCACCCCTGCACAAAATCCGCGAGGTTCGCACAATAAAATTTTCAAGGGAGAGCTGGTGGGCTCCTGGCGTGACATAGAGCTATTCTCACTGGTTAAAGAGACGGGCGTATCCGCATACCAAAAACTGTGACATACAAGCTCCATATTTACCATGTTTTATATAGCTGCAGGGAAATAGAGCTTTGGTGGCTTGCAGGCACACACTGGCTGGTAGTAAGTTGATATTAACAAAAAATTCAGTTTTGTTAAGCAGTGTGGGTTTGTTTAGGTTGGCGTAACCATAATAGGTTATCATTACGAGCTTATTGTAGTCGCTCAGCCGCAAATTTGTTGTCAATAATGGGAATCAGGGTGCAGGATCTTTCCTGAAACAAGCATGAAATCTGTTTTTTTTGTCGCGCGAATATTGTTTATCGGGGCTCTTGGCCTAACGACGAGCGGCTGCGCGATGACACAGCTTGGCGGTATGTTCGGTGGCTCAAGCCCCGAAGACACCACCGCTTCCATTGACAGCTCCGTTTTGCCGCAAGAACGCTCACTCGCCATGGCGGCAAATGAGATGGCTCCAGCTGTACAGGCAGGAGGCGTTGGTAGCTGCCCACGTATTTCCATCTGGAAGAATGATTCGCAGTTGACCGTCTATCAAATTGGCCGCGTTGGCGATAATCTGGCCATCAGACATCGTGGTGAAATTACCAAAACCGCTCGTGAGTGCGAAATTGCGCCAGGGCAGGTGACTGTCAAATATGGTGTTGCTGGCCGCGTATTGCTCGGCCCCCTTGGCAAATCGGGAGCCATCAAGCTGCCAGTGCTCGTCCACGTGACCGACAGAGCCAGCAATAAAATACAGACCACCAAACTGGATGTGGTTGTAAATATCCAAGGCGGTAAACTGCATGGCAGTTTCTCAACCGTGCAGAGCTTGTCATTCCCCATAGATCCCGGCGTTCCCGCCAGCCAATATAGTGTGTTTGTTGCTTTTGACAAAAACACCGATGGGGCCAATTAGGCGCTTGGACCTGGTGCCTGGCTCATTTCAGAAATTTCAGTGAACGATTCCGACCTTTAACTTGTAAGGGTAGGCAAAGACCTGCGCTTTTGGGAGCGGCAAAACATGCGTCTGGAAAAGATGGATCCTCGACAAATTTGTGGAACAAAGCCTGTCAATAACACGATCATCCGGGCCACAAATTTTCAAGGATGACGGAAAAGGGGATCTCTCATATCCGTCATCCTTGAAAATATGCGGCCACAGTGTTTTTTCGGGGCTGTGTGCTCAACCCGCAAATTTATCGAGGATCCACTCTTCGCGATCTATCCTGGTGCCGCTCAAACGCGCCGGGTCGAGAATTTGCCAAAGCAACGGTCATCTCTCTTCATGACCTTCATGCAGCTTTCACGCTTGGCGTCGCGACCGGAAACTTGATGTTCCAGATGAACAGGGCGATAAACCCAGCCAATGCGATCAGGTGGAGCGGCAGAGCGGCGGGCCAGATCAGGGCGATGCCGACGCCAAGACCCAGTAGGCGCGGAATGATCGATACGCGGTTCTCCCAATGGCCCTCGACCGCCGCGCTTAAGATCCATAAGCCAAACAGCGCGAAGACAAAAACCTCCATCATTTGCAGCCAGTCGCCAGAGAGCAGAGGCGTATAGGCAAACAGCAACGGTACGACATAGAGGCCCTTGGCGATTTTCCAGGCGGAAAAGCCCGTTTTCATGGGCGGTGATTTGGCAATGGCGGCGGCTGTGAAAGCTGCCAGACAAACCGGCGGCGTGACATTACTG
>JAJRQA010000256.1 GCA_024280475.1 Alphaproteobacteria bacterium | reverse complement strand
TAGGGATTGCAAGCATTTCTGCTCGTCATACCGAAACTACGCGGTCATACCAAAGAGGGGGAAACTAGATAGTTCTGAATAGGAACCACATCTAGGCGCTCGTCCTTCAAAGCCTGTATTGCCTTGGTTACAGCATTAACCCCGGCGATGGTTGTATAGTAAGGAACATGATGAAGCAAGGCCGTTCGTCTGATCGAGGCACTGTCGGAGTGAGCCTTGGCCCCTTCTGTGGTGTTAATGACCATATCAACTTCACCATTTTTGATCGCATCGACGATATTTGGGCGCCCCTCATGGACCTTGAAGACGCGCTTACATTCGAGCCCGTTTTCCACCAGATAGCGCTGTGTACCACCAGTCGCAATGACCTCAAAGCCCATTTTGACCAAATGTTGAACCGATCCAAGGACCCGCTCCTTGTCAATATCACGTACTGATACAAAAACAGTCCCTTCACGCGGCAAAGCAGCCCCCGCACCAAGCTGGCTTTTGGCAAATGCGATGGCAAAATCTCGATCAATACCCATGACTTCGCCTGTGGAGCGCATTTCTGGCCCAAGGACCGGATCAACTCCAGGAAACCGATCAAAGGGAAAAACCGCTTCCTTGACGGCGATATGATCATATTGCGGTGTTTTTAGTTCAAAATCTGCCAAGGGAGTACCCGCCATTACCTTTGTGGCAATACCCGCCAGCGGCAGCCCGGTCACTTTGGCAACGAAAGGAACCGTACGTGATGCCCTTGGATTGACCTCGATCAAATAGATATCCCGGTCTTTAATAGCAAATTGCACATTCATGAGACCTTTCACGCGCAACGCGCGAGCCAATGCACCAGTTTGCTTGTGCAATTCTTGCAAGATATCGTCATCAAGGGAATAGGGCGGCAAAGAACAGGCACTATCCCCCGAATGGATCCCGGCCTCTTCAATATGCTGCATGATGCCACTCACAAAAATATCATTTTCGTCGCATATAGCATCCACGTCGACCTCGATGGCGTCGCGTAAAAAGCTGTCGATCAACACGGGGCTATCGCCAGAAACATTCACAGCTTCCGCGATATAGCGATCAAGCTGCTGCTCATCATGGACGATTTCCATAGCGCGCCCACCAAGCACATAGGAGGGGCGAATAACCACAGGAAAGCCAATTCGTTTGGCAATCTCGCGCGCCTCATCTTCCGTATGGGCGATGCCGTTATTTGGTTGTTTGAGCCCCAGCTTGTCCACCAGCTCCTTGAAGCGGTCACGGTCTTCAGCCAGATCAATAGCGTCTGGTTCTGTGCCCAAAATCGGGATATTCTCGCGCTCCAGAGCCCCCGCAAGTTTCAAGGGAGTCTGTCCTCCAAGCTGTACAATGATCCCTTTCAACGTGCCGTTTTGCTGTTCCTTATGAATGATCTCCAGCACATCTTCTTCGCTCAAAGGCTCGAAATACAAGCGATCCGAGGTGTCGTAGTCAGTCGATACAGTTTCGGGATTACAATTGACCATAATGGTCTCAATGCCGATATCCTGTAGAGCAAAAGCAGCGTGACAACAGCAATAGTCAAACTCGATTCCCTGCCCGATGCGGTTTGGTCCACCACCAAGAATGATTACTTTTTCCTTGTCGGTTGGACGCGATTCGCAAATCGGATCATTGAGCAAGGGGCGTTCATAGGTCGAATACATATAGGCTGTTGGGGAAGCAAATTCAGCCGCGCAACTGTCGATCCGCTTGAACACCGGCCTGATGCCCAGGGCATGGCGTTGCTGGCGTACGGTTTTTGCATCCAGCCCAGACAAGGTGGCAAGCCGCCGATCAGAAAACCCAAAGGACTTCAGATTGGCAAACAGCTCCGCACTTTGCGGTAATCCATGTGCCTTGACCTGTTCTTCCAAGTCGACCACTTCTTGCAAACGGTCAATAAACCAGGGGTCAATGCGGCACAGATCATAGATGCGCTCATGGCTGACCCCGTGGCGAAGCGCCTGTGCCACATTTACAAGACGATCCGGCGTTGCTCTGGACAAAAGCGAGCGAATAACGTTTTTGTCATCCCCCTGCCCGAGCCCCTCAAAGATTATCTCATCCAAACCATCAAGATCGGTTTCAAGGGAGCGTAACGCCTTTTGCAAGCTCTCGGTAAAAGTTCGGCCAATGGCCATGACTTCCCCGACAGACTTCATTGCGGTCGATAGAACCGGTTCGGCACCGGGAAACTTTTCAAAGGCGAAACGGGGAATTTTGGTGACCACATAGTCAATTGTTGGCTCAAAACTCGCTGGGGTTGCGCCGCCAGTAATTTCGTTTTTGAGTTCATCAAGAGTATAGCCGACCGCCAGCTTGGTCGCCACTTTGGCAATAGGAAAACCGGTTGCTTTTGACGCCAGAGCAGAGGAGCGCGATACGCGCGGGTTCATTTCGATCACGATCAGGCGACCATCGGCCGGATTAACAGCAAATTGCACATTGGAGCCACCGGTTTCAACACCGATTTCGCGCAAAACCGCAATCGAGGCGTTGCGCATGATTTGATATTCTTTGTCGGACAGGGTCAGAGCTGGCGCAACGGTGATACTGTCGCCGGTATGAACGCCCATGGGATCAACATTTTCTATGGAACAGATGATGATACAATTATCATCCTTGTCGCGCACGACTTCCATTTCATATTCTTTCCAGCCAATGATGCTTTCTTCAACAAGCACTTCATTGGTAGGGGATGCATCAATGCCGCGTTCAATGATCTCGAGATACTCTTCGCGGTTATAGGCAACGCCGCCGCCTGTCCCGCCCATCGTAAATGAGGGGCGCATAATGGCTGGCAAGCCAACAAATTCCAGCGCGTCCATCGCCTCGGTCAGATCGTGAGCCAGCATAGAGCGCGGGGTCTCCAACCCAATCTTATCCATGGCCTGTCGAAACAGATCTCGATCTTCGGCTTTGTCAATCGCATGAGCCGTGGCACCGATCAATTCGACACCATATTTTTTCAAAACACCGTCGCGTTCCAGAGACAATGCTGTATTGAGCGCGGTTTGACCGCCCATCGTTGGCAACAGTGCGTCAGGGCGTTCTTTTTCGATCACCATGGCGACGATCTCAGGCGTGATCGGTTCAATATAGGTGGCGTCCGCGAGTACCGGATCAGTCATGATAGTAGCCGGATTGGAGTTTACCAACACGACGCGATAACCATCATCCTTAAGCGCCCGGCAAGCCTGGGTCCCCGAATAATCAAATTCGCAAGCCTGCCCAATCACGATTGGACCGGCCCCGATGATCAGGATGGTTTTTATGTCTGTTCTTTTGGGCATCGGCGTTGATGTAATGCACCTTTGTTGATTTGGAAAGAGCTAAACTTGTTTCTCACAGTTTTTACGTTGGTACGCAAGCTTGATCATCATCATTTCACTTTCTGTCTTGTCGCTTATTGAGGACGATCAATTATTCATCTCCCCTGCCAGTGATACGCTTTTCAAGATTGAAATAGGCAGGCAACAGTACAATATCCCCAATAAAGGCCGCTATCAATGTAATCGCCGAGAGCCATCCGAACATGCGCAGGCTAGGCAGCCCCGAAAAGGCAGTGACCGCCAGGCCAAGGACCAGCACGATGGTCGTCAACATCAAGACCGGTCCCATTAGCTTGACCGTGCGCGTCACGGCATCCTTGTGACCGTTCTGTCGCTCCAGATGCAATCGATGCAAAAAGTGGATCGTATCATTGACGGCCAGTCCAAAGGCCACCGTCAAAGCAACAGCTGATGAAAACTGCAAGCCATAGCCCGTGATATAGAGCACGGCCCCTGCGGCAAATATGGGAAACAGATTGGGGATGATACTGGCAAGAGCCGCAAAGAACGAGCGAAAGACCACGGCAATTAGTGCCACCACAATGGCTATCGTGGACATCAGTCCAAACCCTAATTCGCCAATCATTTTTGCGCTGTTGCGAGCCGCAATGGCCGGCAGTCCTGTAACCGAGAGTTCATAATCGGCATGGGCAATCCGCAAGAGGCGCAACTGCTTATCGATCTTGTCAACAACCGGCAACAGGCTGGCGGCATTAAGATCCGGCATACGGCCCGTTATCAGTACGGTTTTTTCATCTTCGGAGATAAAGCGCCTGGTCAGCGTTTTGGGGAGGACATCGACATATTTTTTCAGGGTCTCGGCACTGATTTCACCTTTGTCGATCAACCAGCGGCGCAACACTTCAAGCGACCAGATATTGCCCATATTCTCTGATTTTTCCATGATCTTTTGCGCTTCGGCAATAAGACCAAGTGTTTCGCGGCTATAAAGTCGCTTTCCCTCACCAAGTTCAATCATGATATGAACCGGGTTTGCCCCCGTGAGCTTGTCGTCCAGCGCGCCCGAAGCCGCAATCGCCTCTTCACGGTCCGGCACCTGGTCGGCAAGCCGATAGCGCGGTTCAAGGGATAGGTAAGCGGCGCCAAAAACAATGGTCAACAAATAGCCAGCAAGCGCATAGCGCAGGGCATGTTCACGCACACTATCACCTATCCAGGAGGCCCCACTTGACAGCAAATTGCCAAAACTGACGCGCTTCGTAGTTGACACCTTAAACTTTGCTTCATTATGCAAAAGCAGTACGCTAAGGACCGGCACGACAATGATCACCGCGAGAAATGAGATAATGGTCGAGATCGCGGCAACAACACCAAATGTGCGGATCAGCGCCGAACTTGCAAATATCAGCGACGACAGGGCCACAGCTGTCGTAAACGACGTTAAAACACAAGCTGGTCCCACTTCATATATCGCCTGTTTTACCGCATCGAACCTGTTATAACCCAATCGTAAATGGCGGCGAATGACAAACATCATATGAGTCGCATCGCTATAGGCAATCACCATAATCAAGGGGGTGATGACATTCAAAAACAGGTTCAATTCAATACCGACCAGCCCCAATGAACCCAGTGACCATAAAATGGCCAGGGCGGGAGCGGCGATGGTGATCAAAGTTAGCGAGATCGAGCGAAAAAAGAACAGGCAGACAATGGTACCAAGAATGAAACCTAGACTATTATAGATCAGCCGGTCCGCAAGCACTGCATTGCGAATTTCCAATTGCATCACTGGAGGCCCCGAAAGCGTGGCTTTCATTTCCGTCCCGCCGACCTGTTCATTTACCGCCGTTCTGATATTGGCGATAATCGTTTCCAAGCCTTCTTTAGCCACGGTTTCACGTTTCAAAGCCATAACGATGAGCGCCAGAGTGCCATCTTTCGAGATCATTTTTCCGCCGACAATCTCATCGTTTAAAATAAGCTGTTTGAGAGGGGCAAACTTCTTGCCTTTGGGTATTTCGGCCGGAATCAACGGGGCTGGTATGGGTTGATCGCTGGGAGGTTCACGCGCAGAAAATATGGAAATGATGCCACGATTTGCTTCAATAAAATCAAGCTCAAGAGTAATTTCGCGCAAACGTTCGATCCGGTCAGGCGTCAGCAGATCAGGATGTTCCACAACAATGAGCACATCATATTCACTAGCCGGAAAACGCTTGGTTAGAACTTCATATTTTTTAAATTCCAGGGAATCTGAACGAAACAACTCGGTTAAGCTGTCGTCAACATTAATTCTGGTCAGCCCATAGCCTGTGATCAATGAGATTAACAAGATGACCAGCAGCGAGAGACCCGGCCGCCTGATAGCCACGGAGCCAATACGCTCAAGGCCAAGCCCCAATCCCAAATTCGTGCCGAATTTTTGTGAAGACTCTTCAAGCGATTGTGGTTCGTTACGATCACCTTGCGCGCCTTCATCTCGTGCTATTGTATGCTCGTCCATAATTCCATTTCAATTAAGTGCAGATATCACATCGCAAAGCATGTGTGCAGCTCTCACAAGCAAATCATTCTAATACACATATTCGCAACATAGCGTACAATTTGCCTGCTCGGCTTCACCAGCCACAAAATTTTTGCGAAGTGCCTTACCATCAAAACAAGAAACGCGACCCTTTCGCGATACCTCTCACCAGGTCAATCTGTTTGCCAGCACTGCCGCTTTTTGATTGCTCAGACAGTAATCGAATTTACAATGTTAAATCAATCAATACTGAAAAATAAACTCCTTTTAATTGATCGAGATTTCACTGGCAGCTATGGAAGAGTTGGAGAACCCTGAAATCGAGTTAATTCCATAACAAACTCCCAGCGCTCCTCTCACTATATATTGATTCTCAAATGCCCTGATCAACGCGGCATCGTCACTGCTGTAGCTGGTACGCTGGCCGATCTCGATTGCAATATTGAAGAAAGTTCACAGTTTGGCGATACCGATACCGGACATTTTTTCATGAGATTGCAATTTTCATCCCCCCAAGAAACCGATATTGATCAATTGCGAGATCGCTTTCGCCCTCTAGCCAAGCGCTATTCAATGTGGTTGGGAGATGCACCCGTACGCCTATAGAGCGCAATTGTTTCGCACGAAATACCGTATTTATTCACCGGTGGGTTTGAAACTTTCAGATGGGTTTGCTAAAGAACACCTGACCCGGCCTTTGTGATCCCTTGGTTTTTCGTCGCAAGCTGGATTTATTCAATAGATCAAAGCGTTCTGCACCCCCTAACCGCCCCAATCGGCCTTAACCAGAAAAGAGTTGGCTCATGATCCCTCGCTATTCCCGTAAACAGATGACAGACATCTGGTCCCCAGAGAGCAAATTTCGCATCTGGTTCGAAATTGAGGCTCACGCTGCGGATGCCCTCGCCGAAATGGGGGTCATCCCGGCGCAAGCCGCCAAGGTCATCTGGGACAAAGGAGGCAGCGCAACGTTCGATATTGATCGCATCGACGAGATCGAGCGTGAAGTCAAACATGACGTCATCGCCTTCTTGACCCATTTGTCTGAGATCGTTGGCGATGAAGCCCGCTTCATCCATCAAGGCATGACCTCATCAGATGTGCTCGATACCTGTTTCAACGTGCAGCTCACAAGAGCAGCCGATTTGATGATCGCCGATCTTGACCGGCTTCTCGAAGCGCTCAAAGAACGCGCCTTTGAGTATAAAAATGCCGTTTGCATTGGCCGCTCCCATGCCATCCACGCCGAACCCATCACCTTCGGCCTGAAAATGGCAACGGCTTATGCCGAATTTGATCGCGCCAAAAAACGCCTGATCCTGGCAAGAGAAGAGATCGCCACTTGCGCCATCTCCGGGGCCGTTGGTACATTCGCCAATATTGATCCCCAAGTTGAAGCTCATGTCGCACAAAAAATGGGTTTGACTGTCGAGCCGATTTCTACCCAGGTCATCCCGCGCGATCGCCACGCCATGTTCTTTGCAACTCTTGGTGTCATCGCCAGCTCGGTTGAGCGTCTATCTGTTGAGATCCGTCATCTGCAACGAACCGAGGTGCTGGAGGCTGAAGAATATTTCTCGCCAGGGCAAAAAGGGTCAAGCGCCATGCCGCACAAGCGCAACCCGATCCTCACTGAAAACCTCACGGGTCTGGCTCGTATGGTCCGCGCCTATGCCCTGCCAGCCATGGAAAATGTGGCGCTATGGCATGAACGTGATATCTCCCACTCATCTGTCGAACGCATGGTTGGACCTGATGCAACCATTACCCTTGATTTCGCCCTGACGCGCTCGTCTGGTGTCATAGAAAAACTCATCGTCTATCCGGGCCGCATGCAAGAAAACATGGATAAGCTGGGCGGTCTCATGCATTCGCAGCGCGTCCTGCTGGCACTGACACAGGCTGGGGTGTCGCGCGAAAATGCCTATAGCATCGTGCAACGCAACGCCATGAAAGTATGGGAGCAGCAAAAGGATTTTCTCACCGAGCTGAAAGCCGATAGCGATGTCATGAACGCCTTGTCAGCTGAAGAGTTGGAGGACAAGTTCGACCTTGGCTATCACACCAAACATGTCGATACGATCTTTGAGCGGGTGTTCGACAACAGCTAAATCTAATGGGGTAAAACAAGCATTTGATGACTGGACTTGCTCCAGTTGTAATGATAGATTTCCTCTCCATCCAACAGGGGTAATAATCACCCCTTCCCTATAGGCGCATAGCTCAGTTGGTAGAGCAGCTGACTCTTAATCAGCGGGTCGTGGGTTCGAATCCCTCTGCGCCTACCAAAGGGATCACATATGCGTATTGGCGATATAGCTTTCGGCGATGCGATTGGGATTTTTCATCAGGCGGGTTTTCCAGACACCAAGTTTGGTGCGGGACTGGATGAGACCGCGCAAGATACCGATATTTTGCGTACGGCCAATTGTTAGGGCGCCGATCAGTCGGTCCCCCTCAAAGGCCAGATTAGTGTAGCGATAGCGCTCTGCGTCAATCGATTGGGCACTATCCCCGCCCTCAACTCCTTGCCATTGTCCAAAAGACGACGATATCAGTCCCGCCGTATCCAGCACATTCATATTGAGGCTACCTTTATAGGCGGCTTTGCGTCCTGACATATTAAGAGCGGCGATATGGCCATGCTCGGTAGCGGTTGGCTGGATGGCATGCACAGACCAAAGTCCGGTAGAAAAATCTCGCCCTTGAGCACAATCGCCGGCCGCATATATATCGGGCAGATTGGTTTGCATATGCTGATCGATCTTGATGCCCTCTTCGATCTCCAGCCCCATATCACTGGCAAAATCGACATTGGCTTTGACACCGGTTGCGACGACCACAAGATCAACAATATCGCTATCACCACTATCCAAAGTGACGTCAAGCTTACCACCCGCATCTGCAACGCTGGCGACACGCGTTGAGGTCAAAATGGTCATGCCTTTATGTTCGCACCAGCTTTTGAGCATATTGCCAGCGACATCATCCATCATGCGTGGCACCATGCGGTCCTCGGCTTCAACCACCGTCAGGCTCGCTCCGCGCGACATCAATGCTTCAAGAATGATGCAACCGATAAACCCAGCGCCCATCAAAACAATATTGGCGCCATCCCCGGCCCGCTCGGCAATAGCTTTGGCATCATTAAGCGTCCAGCAATGGTGAACGCCGGGCAGATCCAATCCAGGCAAAGGTGGTTTTATCGGAGACGCACCGGTGGCAATCAGAAGCTTGCCATAGGAAATACGCCCGCCGCTTTCCAACGCAACTTGCTTGTTCTGCGCATCAATGCCCGCAACAGTGGCATGGTATAGCGTGATATTCTGCTGCTTGTAGTGATCACTGGATTTACGTAGATAAGTGCCTTTTTGCGAGATCTGGCCGGTGAGAAAATATGGTAAGGCCATACGCGAATAGGGCGAAATATTCTCGCGAGAAATGATGGCAATCGAGCCATTTATATCAGAACTACGCAAGGTCTCGGCTGCCGCAACGGCCGCTGGGCCAGCACCAATAATGACATAATCTGCCTGTTTCATATTGTTCTCAATCCAGATCTTTGGCGAATATATTACGATGGCACGACAAAACTACAGACCAAATTTTGTCAGTGTCTCTGGCGTTGGCACCCCGTCAGCAGACCACCCGCGCAGCTGATAATATTCTGGCAACATGGTCTCAAGACCCGAAACCTTGCCTTTCGCAGGTCCGGTTTTGGCCGCATCTTTCAACAAACGCGCTGGCAGATTATCATCGGCACCTGTGAACCCGGCTGCCAGGTTAAACTGGCGCTCCATATTCCAGATACGTTCTCCAAGCTCCAATAAACGATCGGCAGACCAGTCTCCTTCACAAGCAGCATCAATTTGCGGTGCTACGTCGTCAAGGGTCCAGGCAAAAGAAGAGAAAATGCAAATGCCCGCTGAATCAAATGCCGCTGTTGCGTCTTGAAACGCCTTGACCAATCCAGCTTTGCCATCTGTTTCCAAGGGATCTGTTTTGACGGGAATACCCAGAATTTCCGAGGCGATGGTATATCCGCGCAAATGACAGGCCCCACGATTTGAAGTCGCATAAGCAAGGCCAATGCCCTGAATACCGCGTCCATCATAGGCAGGAAATTCTTGGCCCTTGACCCCCATGGACAATTCAGGCTTGCCGTATTTTTCGCACAAGCGCTTTGATCCAAGGCCGAGTTCAACACCAAAGCCCTCCGATTTGCAGGTCTGCTCAACCATTGTCGTCAGGGCTTGCGCGCTGCCAAAGTTAAGTTTCACGCCACCGGTGTTCTCATCATTGATAACACCCATTTCATACAGCTCCATCGCGGCGGCCAGAGTGGCTCCAAAGGTGATTGGATCAATGCCATGTTCGTTGCAAAGGAAATTTGCGAAGGTCAAGGCATCCAGATCATTAACGCCGCAGGCCGCACCAAGCGACCAGGCGGCTTCATATTCAAGGCCACCAGAGGCTTTGTGATATTCAGGGCGGTCTTTCACGGTGTAATGAGTGCGATCAATGGTCGATACGCGCTGACAGGCAATCGTGCAGGCAAAACAGGCTGCATTGCTCACGAGATTGGGCTTGCCGTCCGATTTGCGCGGCTCGTGCATGGCTTCACCAGAAATATCATGAGCATCTTCAAACTGAATATCTTTATGGTTGCGGGTTGGCAGCGCGCCAGATTCATTGATGACATTCATCAGCACTTGCGTGCCGTAAGTTGGCAGTCCCGTACCGGTGACCGGATTGTCGGCCAATACCTTTTTGCCAGCGGCAACGGCGGTGGCAAACCTTTCACGGTCCTTGACCTTCACGCCAAGCGTGCCGCGTATGGCAACTGCCTTGAGGTTTTTCGATCCCATCACTGTGCCAACGCCAGAGCGTCCGGCGGCCCGGTCCATATCATTTATGATACAGGCATATTTGACACCATTTTCGCCAGCTCCACCGATCGAGGCGACGCGAATAAACGCATCACCATGCTTGGACTTGATGCCCTCTTCTGTGTCCCAGCAAGAGGCACCTTTAAATTGCGCGGCATCGATTAATTCGGCTTTGTCATCTTGTATCAACAGGTAAACCAGCTTGTCGGATTTACCCTCGAAAATGATCATGTCCCAGCCGGCGTTTTTCATTTCATTACCGAAAAACCCGCCGGAATTTGAGCAGGCAATGGCACCTGTCAGCTCGCCCTTGGTGATCACCGAATAGCGTCCGCCGGTCGAGGCGCTAGTGCCCGTCAAAGGCCCTGTTGCCATGATCATTTTATTTTCGGGAGATAGGGGGTCTACTTTGGGATCGATTTCACTCATCAGATATTTCGTTGCCAAGCCTCGTTGCCCAAGATAATCAGCTGCCCATTGCATATTCAAGGGTTCTGAAATGCATGTACCAGCTGTTAGGTCGACCCTGAGGATATTTCCCGTCCAAGCCATATTTCTGTTCCTTGTGAATTAGTTTGATTGCTGCGTACCGGCATCGGTTTTACCGGCCCAGTCGCGCATTTTGCCAAATTGAGCAGTGTCGGAGTTTACGAATGTAATGGCGCTGGTCGGGCAGGCCTTGGCGCAGGCTGGATCGCCGCCGCACAGATCGCATTTAATAACTTTACCACTATCTGCATTATAATTGATCGTGCCAAACGGACAGGCGATCGTGCAAACCTTGCAACCAACACATAAAGCTTCCGAGACTACTTTGGCACCATTGGCGTCGACAGAGATCGCGTCGGTCGGGCAAGCCTTCTGGCACCAGGCTTCATCGCATTGCGTACAGGTATAAGGAACATATCGGCCTTCATCTTCAAATTTGAAGACCTGAATAACAGATTTCATTGGATTGAAATCATAGCCGTGTTCATCGGAGCAGGCGAGAACGCATTGATAGCATCCGGTACAGTCGTCGGCACTAATGTGGAGTGATTTTTGCAATTGTTTTTTTCCTCTCAAGCCAGAATCTGACATTCAAAATATGAAGAGACTGAAAAAAGACTACAGGATAATGTAAGCATATAAAAGTTATTGTTGCATGTAGTTCGGAGGTTTAAAGTATTGCAATATTTGAATGAGATAAAATTGATGTGCATTGACAACAAGGTGGCGTTTATCAACACTAAAGAACGCGATTTTTCAAAGGATACACAATGCATCAGATCAAGGTTAAGCTTTTTGCCCATTTAACGCAGTTTATGCCGCAAGTAGGTGTCAAAGGGGAAGCACCTTATGATTGCGCAAGGGGTAGCACCGTCAATTCTGTTCTTCGAGAGCTGCACGTGCCGTTAGAACACTGCCATCTGGTGCTCGTCAACGGTCTGTTTATTCACCCAGAACAGCGTGACCTCCACGCGCTTGCCAAAGGGGATACGCTGGCAGTCTGGCCCCCCATTGCCGGAGGCTGACACTCCCGATGACTTCCTCAAAAATTAACCTGGACATGACGACAACCCGCGCCGAGTTTTTTCGTAATTTGGCAGTCGCCATGCGCGATATGAGTGCAACGATTGACGGTGATAATATTCGAGTGTTTTGCCACGACAGTGAAATCAATCTGAAATTGTCCCCCATGGCTCCTTTGGTCATTGGCCCCACTCTTCAACTCGAGCGTTGGAACCTGGCGATTGAGTTTAGGGGGCAGAGCGATGAACAGCGCGACTCATTTATGAAAACTTTTAAGCGCGCATTTCATCGCGGTGGGGGCTAAGCCTAAAACAAACCCTCATAGGGATAAAAATCGATCAAATCCCCATTGGTGATCGTACATTCTTCGCCGACAACGCCAAGCCCGCTTGATTGGCTCGCAGATGTCAAAACGGCGGAAGACTGATTGTCAAAGGGAATGGCGGTGAGTTGGCCGTTCTGGACTTCCAGACGACATCGCAAAAATTGCCGCCGTGACTGAGCTTTTGGCTGTTCAAAGCCTGCCGCGACCTTAAAACATTGCGGTCTTGAGATTTTGGCACCTGCGAGTTTCAACAAAAATGGTTGCGCCAGCATCAAATAGGTCACAAAGACAGACACCGGATTGCCGGGAAGTCCCATATAAGGGGTTTGTTCCGCGCTGGCGGCGTTCAGATGCCCAAAAACCAAAGGCTTTCCGGGCTTAATATTAATGCGCCACAGATTAAGCCTGCCAGCTTTATCGAGCGCTTCTCGCAAATAATCTTTTTCGCCAACTGATACGCCGCCGCTGGTAATCACCATATCTGAGGTTTGCGCGGCTTCCGCGAGCTTTGCTTGTGTTTGCTCAAGGTCATCGGCGACGATACCAAAATCCATCAGCTCACAACCTGACCGTTTTACCAGCGCGCCAAGCTGATAGCGATTCGAATTATAAATTTGACCTGTTTCTAATGGTTCACCCGGTTCTCTTAACTCGTCACCCGTTGAAAGAATAGCAACCCGTGGACGCCTGATGACCGATACGGTCGCGGCTCCCATCGAGGCTGCCAGCCCAACATCTTGCGGCTGTAATCTGTGGCCCGCTTGCAAAACCACCTGGCCCTTGGCAATGTCTTCTGCGCGATGACCGATAAACTGATTGGCCGCAACGGATTGGGTGAAACTGACGGTCTTGCCATCCGATTTTGTATTTTCCTGTATGACCACGCTGTCGGCACCGGCGGGTAATAGTGCACCCGTGAAAATGCGCGCGGCGGTGCCCCGCTCCAAAGGAGTTGCGGCATGGCCAGCCGCGATCACCTGCGATATCGGCAAGGGCGCGTTGCACTCCGCTGCTCGCACTGCGTAGCCATCCATGCGGCTATTATCAAAGGCTGGCACGTCGAATGGCGATATCAGATCTTGTGCAAGAATACGACCACTGGCATCGCCCAGCGCGACTGTTTCGCAATCCTCGAGGGGCTGCGCGCTTTTTTCCAGAATATCAAGGACCTCTTCAAGAGGCGTAAGCTTATGCTGCATCTACTGTTTATCCGCTCACATTTGTATTCATTTACAAGCCAAAACTACCAAATGGTATGAAGTCGACCAACTCGCCCTGCTTGACATCGACCACATCTTCGCCAAGCTCAATAAATCCATCCGCCTCTGTCAAGGAAGAGATCAGACCTGATCCATCGCGCGCATATTTATTGACCAGCATCTCCCCTCCTTCCTGGTGCTCCAGCACGCCGCGCAAAAACTCTCGGCGGCCCGGTTTTTTGTTCATGGAAAATCCAGATCGCACTTTGTAGCGCAAAGGGGGGTGCCAGTTTTGTCCCGACAGGACCGTCAGCACGGGTTGCCCATAAAGTAAAAAACACAAAAATGCCGCCACAGGATTACCGGGCAAGCCAAGCATCAGGCAATTGCCGATCTGACCAAAGCTCATGGGCCGCCCCGGCTTGATAGCGATTTTCCAAAGATGCACGGATCCAAGCTTGTTCAAAGCTTCGAGCACAAAATCCAGCTCCCCGACACTAACACCGCCAGACGTCAGTAATATATCATGGGTTTGCGCAGCCTTTGACAGAGCCGCCTCGATCAGTGCCGCATCATCGGGCAATACGCCAAGATCATCACATGAAGCGCCGGTTTTGGCGACCAAACCGCGCAACATAGCCGCATTGCTATCATAAACCTTGCCATGCTCAAAAGGTGTGCCGGGACGGATCACTTCATCTCCGGTTGAAAATATTGCCACCTTCAGGGGACGATAGCACTCGATACTGTCCGCGCCGCTCGAGGCAATAGCCGCCAGGTCCTGGGGAGACAAGCGCCGGTTCGGGGCCAACACGGTGGCGCCCTCGCGCACATCCTCTCCCGCCAATCGCACATTCGCCCCGCATTTCAGGCCGGCGGGAATTTTTACTTGCTCGCCTTGGCTGGTCAAGACCAATTCCACGTCTTCTTGCATGACCACCGTTTCATAGCTCTCTGGCACAGGTGCGCCAGTGAAAATACGGATGGCACATGCTCGCTCGGCCGTTCCCTCAAGCGCAGAACCAGCCGCCATCATACCAGTGACCGGCAACAGAGAGCCCACCTGTATATCATAATTGGCAAATGAAAACCCATAGCCATCAACGGCGCTATTCGTATGAGCTGGAATGTTTCGCGGTGCCGTAACAGGCGTTGCCAACACTTCGCCCACTGCGTCATCAAGGGCAATGTTGCACGTCTCATTGATTGGTGTGAGACCCATGGTCAGTTTTCCCAGAGCCTGATCGTGGGTGAGCATCGCACCATCATGCGCAAAGCAATCATTCAAATGTTTTTTATCCATACGGCTAGGTCTCTTGCAACGCCTTGTTATTTTTAATGGGTCATCTTCTGGGCATTTGGAAAGAACAGTTGCTTGCCCTTGAGTTTGTAAGACGCGATGGCCGCCTGCCCCTTGGCGCCGGTTAGCCAATTGATAAAGGCCTGTCCCGGCGATCGTTTCACATGTTTGTGCTTCTGGGGATTGATCAGCAACACGCCATATTGGTTGAACAGACGTTTGTCGCCCTCACTCAGGACCTTCAGGTGGCCCTTGTTGTTAAAGGCAATCCAGGTGGCGCGGTCGCTCAGCGTATAGGCGTTCATGCCGGACGCAATATTGAGGGTGGCACCCATGCCAGAACCAGTTTCGCGATACCAGCTGCCACTGCTCTTGGCGACATCAATCCCGGCCATTTTCCAAAGCTCTCGCTCCTTTTTATTGGTACCGCTATCATCGCCTCTTGAAGCAAAAGCTGTTTTGGCGGCGGCGATTTTTCCAAGCGCAGCGATAATATTTCTCTCGCCTGCCAGTTTTGCGGGATCTTCGCGTGGGCCAACAATCACAAAATCATTATACATGACGTCAAAACGCTTGACGCCATAGCCATCTGCAACGAATTTTTCTTCGGCGGATTTGGCGTGCACCAGCAACACGTCACCATCACCATTGCGTCCATTTTTTAATGCCTGCCCCGTACCAACCGCGACGACATTCACGGTGATGCCAGTCTGTTTTTTAAATAAGGGCAGAATAAAATCAAAAAGCCCCGAGTTTTGCGTCGATGTCGTCGACTGAACAATGATCGACTTTTCTGCACCCGCATGCGCAACCGGCATTGATGCAAAACATGCCCATGTGAGGGCACTTGCAACACCAATTATTCTCATCCTCATTTCAAGACCTCCAACATCCTTGCTATATGACGGCCTTATCGGCTTTTTTATAGGCATCGCGTTGTTCTTGCGTCGATTCTGTCTGGTATTTTTCCTTATATTCTTTGTAAGGCATGCCATAGACGAATTCACGCGCTGCGTCATAATCCATCTCCAGTCCTTTTTCGACTGCTGCTTTCTTGACCCATTTGGACAAGCAGTTACGACAAAAGCCCGCCAGAATCATCAAGTCGATATTTTGCACATCGGTGCGTTTGCGTAAATGCTCCACCAGGCCGCGAAAAGCGGCGGCTTCAATTTCTGTTTGCGTTTGTTTGTCCAATTTTGGAGCTCCTTGTTGTGAACAGACTATTCCTCTGGTACGCGACCATCGAGATAGGCCTGCGCCTGCTTGCTGCCGGGGTCCTTGAAAAAGGCCCGTTTTGATTTGTGGGCAAGTACCCTGCCTTCATGGATGAACAAGATATCATCGGCCATGCGCTTGGCTTGTTTGATATCATGGGTAACCAGCACAATTTTTGTTCCCATGGCATCGGCCTGCTCAATCATATCTTCGACGATGGCAGTGGACAAGGGATCAAGGCTTGCCGATGGCTCGTCAAGCAGCAAGGCGTGAGGGTTGATGATCAAGGTGCGAGCCAATGCCAGACGTTGTTGCTCTCCCCCCGACAAGCGGCGGGCGGGAACTTGCGCTCTGGTTTCCAGTCTTGCCATCGCTAGAGCTTTGGCGACTTTGCTGTCTATTTCGTGCTTGGGAACCTGGTGATGACGCAACACAAACGCGATATTTTCAAAAGCTGTACGGCGTAACATGACCGGATTTTGAAACACCAGCGACATGCACGGAGCACCAGTATCCTGATCTAAGTTTCGCGAACCGTCCTGTTCCCCTAGCCCTCCGGTTATTGATCCGCTGGTTGGCTCCATCAACCCCGTCAACAAACGAAGAAACAGGCTTTTTCCTGCTCCATTTGGTCCCAAAACAATGGTTTTACCGCTTGCTTCCAACGTGCAATTGATCTCACGAATAAGCGCGACACCATCTATTTCAAGAACCACGCCTTTAAATTGCAGTGGCTTGCATCGGCGCAACGCGGTGCTTGTCGCGGTTCTGTTTGTTTGCTCAAGCATAGATCGCTTCTTTGGCTTTAGAGCGCACCAGCGCAACTGAGGTATTCACCAATAAGGAAATGGCAATCAGAATAATGCCAAGTGCCAATGCCAGCGAAAGGGTGCCCTTGGAGGTTTCAAGCGCAATCGCCGTGGTCATAATGCGCGTCACATGATTGATATTTCCACCGACGATCATCACGGCTCCAACCTCCGATATGGCGCGACCAAAACCGGCCAATCCCACCGTTACCAAACCAAAGCGCCCCTCCCATAAAAGTGTCATCAGTTTCTCTCGTGCAGACAATTGCAGCGAGCGGAAGAACTCATCATATTCATGATGCAATTCTTGCAATACCTGCGCTGACAGCGCCGCCACCAAAGGCGTTATCAGTACCGTTTGTGCGATGATCATGGCGGTTGGCGTGTAGAGCAAGCCCAGCACCCCAAGCGGCCCCGAGCGCGACAGAACCATATATACCATCAAGCCGACAACGACCGGAGGCAATCCCATTAATGCGTTGAATAAAATGAGGACGGCGCGCCGGCCCGGAAATCTGAAAACCGTCAAGGCTGCACCAATCAAGAACCCGAGCGCACAAGAGATCAGAACAGCGCTAATGGAAACTTTCAAAGAAAGATAGACAATTGAGTACAGCTCGACGTCCATCGACCAGAGCAAGTCAAAGGCTATCTGAAATGCTTGTGCGAAATCTCCCACAGATGCTCCTTGTACTGGACTGATGTGATTTGATGTTACAGCTTTTAAAAGCTGTGTATAGCCTAATTTATCCCCGACAAATGATCAACTTATCCTCATTCTCAACGCCCAAAGCGCTCGCATAGAACTCATTTTCGAATGATCATGGTTAATAGAAAATCCTCAAAACCTGATGGAATTGCCTGCTTTGGGCCAAAACCAGCGAATTGAATTTGTAACAAAATTGAATCCTACCTATAAAGAAATAGCGATCATTCAAAACAACAACAAGAATAGGAGCTACAGGCATGGATGAAGATAAGCTGAATATGGCGATCCGCAAATTCCTCAAGCAGGTCGGCGTCACATCACAAAAAAAGATCGAAGAGACAATCGCGGCGCGTGGTGACGGGCAAAGCGGCCCCCTGAAAATGAAAATGGTACTCACGGCCCAAGGCACGGACCTAAATCATGTCATTGAAGGTGAGATTGATATCTCCTGATCAAGCGCTCCAAGCCTATTGGGTCTTGCTGTAGATCCTTCCTCAAATTGAAACGATAGCATTGCCACATGTCCTCCTTTCCTACCCTACCCTCACTATTGACCGGACATGCATTGCTGTTGGAGGAAGACAGTTTTGCAACGGCCTGCCAGCTCTCCACAAAGCAAAAAGCGGATGCTGGAGATATATTCTGGCGTGTTGATGATTTTCATGTGGATCTCGCCATTGTCCTCGAGCCAGAAGGTCGGGTCATTCAGGCCTGTCAAATCCTGCCTGTCGCGATAGATGCCCTTGGCAATAGTCTGGCCACATTAGCGCCCCCCAAAGTTGCCATCACCTATGATTGGCCCAATCTGGTGCGCGCCAATGGGGGCAAGATTGCTCATGCCCGCGCCGCGATCAGCACATTATCGCCCGATCAAATTCCGGACAGGCTGGTGATTGGTTTTTCCATCAGACTGCATCATGATCCAGCCGATGCCGAGCCTGGCGAAAATCCCGAGCTGACAACGCTTGGCGAAGAGGGCTGCCCTGAACTCACCTCCAATGAGCTGATCGAAAGCCTGTGCCGACATTTGCTCGCAGCAATTGATGGCTGGCAAAGTGATGGTCTTGCCAATTATCAAAGAATGTGGGGCCAGCGGATCGAGCCAGCAAACGCGGCCCGTCAATTTGAACTGAATGATGAGCTGATCACAGGAAAGCCAACAGGAATTGACGATAATGGAAATCTGCTGATCGAGCTGCCAAGCGGCAAGACGAAAACATTCTTCTTGATCAATCAATTCAAAATTTTTGACGAAATCGAGTAGAGCAGTTTGCGTTCATTCGCGATCAGAATCACCCGAGTAGTTTCGGTTTGGTTTCAAATCAATAAATGCTGGGTATATCTGGATATTTCCAAATTTATTGACGCCGAAAACAGAGCAAAAATGCCGGATGAAATGATTGGGAGTGGGCGCAAACTGCTCTAGCTCACGTCTTATCAACATCAGGCTCGTCGCTGCCATCGAGATAATCTTCTGTGACGCGCACTCGCGGCACCTCTCCCATTGCCATGGGATTATCACTGTGCTCGGATTGCGAAATGATACGACAATCATCACACATTTTCAGCAGATCCAATTGTGCACTGGTTTGAAACATGGGGTTTTTACCTGCAATAATCGAAGAGACCCGCTCAATGGCCCGTTTGGAGCCAAATGGCTGATTGCAGCGGATGCAATCAAACGGCTCATCCTCGTGCAGCACAATGGCGGACTGGACATTTTCGGAAAAATTATAGCGAGGCTCCAGTGTGATGGCGTTTTCCGGGCAAGTTGCCGCGCACAAACCGCATTGCACACAATTTCGCTCATGGAAACGCAACTGAGGGTGATCAGCTCCATCAAGCAGGGCATGAGCTGGACAACTGCCAACACATGCAAGGCATAAAGTGCAGCTGGCACTGTCAACATGAATGATCCCATACGGCGCTCCGCCAGGTAGCTCGATCTGCTCATTGGCCAAGGATGACGCTTCAAACAGGGCACTAAAAGCCATATGGGCAATATCGCGTTTGCTACCGGTTGCGGTGAAATGGGTGGCTCCGATAGGCTCAATTGCTGACAACTCATATAGAGCTGCTTCTAGCGCAAACGGGTCTTGCTCAATGAGCACTTGGGCGCGCATCAAGGCTTGAGGGTTCGCAACAAAATCAAGCCCCTCCAACACACTATTGCAAAGACCGATCTGATCATTGAGCGCGCTCAGCTCTTCGCGCCTTGCCGGGGGCACCAGCACCTGCACATGGCTCGCACCTGCACCAAAAGCTGCCAATAAAGTTTCATGACCAAGCGCCAGAACAGAATGCAAGGACACCGGCAGTACATTGGCGGGCAAACCTTTGCCATAGCGCGACATCGCACTAATCAATGGCAGGCCATGGGCTTCGTCGCATAAAAGTAAAACAGGATGGGTGCCCTTGGCGGCCATATAGCTCTTTAATAATTGCTGGATGCGCGTGACGAGATCATCAAGGCGCGGATAAGAGTATTGAATGGCGCCAGTTGGGCACAAGGCATGGCAATTTCCGCAGCCGCCACAGATCGCACCATCGATTTTGACAAAATCACCAGCGCTGGTAATGGCTGAAGCAGGACAATGGTCGAGGCATTTCGTGCAACCAACTTTGCCGCTACGACCATGCGCACAGATGCCCTTTTCATAATCGACATAGATTGGCTTTTCGAATTCCCCAACAAAATCGCTGATCTCATACATGGCGCTGGCAAGGTCAGCTGCCTGATCGGGATCAACTCGAAAATAACCATCGCGTGACACGGCACTAGTGACCAATGAGCGCTCCCCCGACAAATCAAACACCAGATCGCATTCAAGCTCCATCTCGATCCGATCCTTGCCAAAAGAAAGCTCGCGACGTGATGATGGTGAGGCCGTCGCATAATCTTTGATGGTTATTTCAAACCGGCCAAGCGCTCCTTGCAGCTTTTCAATTCTGCCAATAGCCATCGCAAAAAGATTGGTGGCCGGGATCATCAAATCACCCGGATCGGTCAAAACAAGGGTAACGCTGAGGCGCTCCGATAATTTGAGCGCAGTGTCATAAGCGGTCTGCCCTTGGCCATAGACAAGACAATTACCACCTGAACGCAATGTCATCAATCTGGTCGGATCGGCTTTCAAGCCACTCGATTGAATGAGAGCAACCATTTTTGGTTGCGCATTTCCCCCTTCATCCGACCAGCCAGCCAATTCGCGAATATTGACAAAACTGACATTGTCTTCACCGCATCCATCTTCTTCATCACCAGCAATTTCGCGAAACAAAGGAGCTTCTTGCGTACAAGCCACCAGCAATCCTTCATTTTTCTTGAGAGCAGAGCGAAAATTATCAATTTGCGATCGACACAAAGAAGAGTTGACGAATAATTCGCTCGGCGAACCGAGCGCCGATGAGAGCTTTGCACCGTTTAGCGGGATGGTTTTATCGCAATTACAAATGAGCAGCTTTTTAGTCGTCATTTTGAGGGTCCTTGCTGTATTGCCCTTGTACCTTGTCCTATATTTTCGTAGGCTTTACAAAGTACTTTCAAGTCTAACTTATCATAGCGATTGGAGAGATGGTAGTATAATGAAGCGCTCAAAAACAATTCCAATCGGCGTTATTATGGCCAAAGAAGCCTTTGACAACCCTTGGGTCGATCATATCTGGAAGGCCAATGGCATCGCTCTGGAATTCCCCTCCGATATCCACTGGAAGAAATTATCGAGTAGCGAGAAATCCACTCATTATATCGTCTCTTCCCAGCTGCAACTGTTCCGGGGCGAAACAGAATCTTATCTCTCCAATATAAATGACGAGGAACCCTCTATCTACGTGATCCTGCGCGACAACGATGACGATCTTGATGGGGCGTCCGATGAAACCAGCGAGGACGTTCCCCTTGAAGTACACCTCGTCACCGCCTCCCCCTTCGAGGCTCAGGACTATCTGGATACCGGAGAAGACATTGTTGAGCGTATCCCCATGCCAGATGCCCTTCTCACCCAGATAAAGACCTTCATCGCCGAACATCATGAAGAGGAGAAATTCAAAAAACGCAAACGGGACAAGCTGGATGTCCATGAACACAAATTTGGCCAGGAACCTATTTTCGAAACCAGACAACGTATGAGCGGGAGCATCAAAGATGACGACGAAAAAAACTGACAGTCCCCTTTCACGCTGGTCGCAAAGAAAAATGCTGATTCAAGGGGGTAAAATACCGTCTGATGCGCCCGTTGAAACCCTATGCGATCCAGATGCAGAGCAGCAATCTGCGCAGACTGATGAGCTTTGCGAGCAAGGGGATGGAAATGGCAAGGAGCAACAATCTGCCCTGCCCCCCGAAGATGAGATCGATACAGAGAAATTTGCCAATGTGGATTATGACGCGCTGGACTATGATAGCGATTACACGCAATTCATGGCCAAGAATGTCCCTGAGATCGTCAAACGAAAGGCGTTACGTGCTTTGTGGAACTCCGACCCGGTATTCGCCAATCTTGATGGCCTCAATGATTATGACGAGGACTTTACAATTGTAGAACCGATGACCAAGGCGATTGAATCAGCCTGGAACATGGGCAAGGGATATATGACCGCCGAGGAAGAAGAAAGGAAAAAAACAGCTAGAGAAGAAGATGAAGCCCAAGTCGCTTCCGCTGACGAAGCGGATGATGACGCGCTCGATGAAGAACTGATCGACCCCGTAGCTGATGATCTCAGCAATGATGAAAGCATCGAATCCGAGGCACAATCTGAGGATCTTGAGGAAAAAGTCGAGACCTCTTGAAGAAGGCCCGCTTATTTTACGGCAACCAAATCAAGCTCACATATATCCGCGATGAAATCGGCAATTTGCGTCACCTTGTCCCGATCAAAGCAAGGTAGCTTATCTTGGGCTGTTCCCGACGCCGTCACAACCGCAATGATTGAAGGATCGCCTGGCGCCAGCGCCTGCTGATTGATCGACCCTTCCCCTCGCACCTCAATTTTTTTGTGCTGTTCTTTTTTGTATCCTTCAACAAGGATGAGATCACAAGGCTCGAGGCTATCAATGGTTTGTGCAAGCGTTGGTGGCTCCTCGCCGTGTAGCTCAGTCATCAAGGCCCAGCGCCTTTGTGACACTAGGGCAATTTGATAGGCTCCAGCTTCGCGTATATGACACGAGTCGCGCCCCTTATGATCTATATCGAACCTGTTATGAGCATGTTTTATCGCCGAAACCTTGAGCCCACGCGCGCAAAACTCTTCAACAAGTCGGGCCACCAGCGTTGTCTTGCCCGAATCTTTCCACCCGACAATACCGATCAAGCGTGGATTGGTCACACAACACCCTCCGCAATCAATTCGGCTTTAGCCAGATCTTCTGGTCTGTTGACGTTAAAAAACGGATCAATTTGCGCAGCACCAATCTCAAAAACCACCTCAATCTTCTCGTGCATATCGGTCCAGTCAAGAATTTTTCGCAAACCTGAATTGAGTGCTTTTTCCAAATCATCAGCAAGCGCCACAGGCCATAATCCAAACACCGGGTGCACGCGCCCGTTTGACGCCGCAAGAACAATGCTCAAACCGTCGCTCCCCGCACCCTGCAATAATCTGTGTGCCAGATCGCGGGGGAAAAAAGGTGTGTCCGAAGCGACCGTGATGATATAGGACGCACCTGGAACATTGTCTTGCGTCCAGCGCATACCCGCCAAAACTCCTGCCAACGGCCCCACAAAACCTTCAATCGTATCTTTCACGACGGCGGGCTCAAACGACGCAAAGCGCGCGCTATCACCATTGGCGTTAATGACAAGATCCCTCACTTGCGGTGTCAGTCGATCTATAGCGCGAGCCAATAAACTCTGCCCGCCAATTTCCAGAAGGCATTTATCGCCTCCCCCCATACGCCGCGCCTGCCCCCCGGCCAATACAATACCCACGACCCCTTTGGTTATATTGGTCATAGAGGCTGGTCTCTCTTTAGGGGCATATCAGGACACTTCATTTGTCTGGCTTGATTTTCGTTGGTGTTTCACAGACTCGCTTGGCAGCTTGTCCGTCTCCAGGTCATAGATCAGGCGGTTTTTACCAGCCAGCACGATAAAGCGCGCGCCGCGCAAACGGCCAATCAAGGTAAGCCCGGACTGCCTCGCCAGATCAACGCCCCAAGCCGTAAAACCCGACCGCGACAACAGAACCGGGATGCCCATTTTAACGGTCTTGATAACCATCTCGCTGGTCAACCGTCCGGTGGTATAAAACAGTTTGTCGTGGGGCTCAATTTTATTGAGAAACATATAGCCAGCGATTTTATCGACGGCATTATGGCGCCCCACATCTTCCACATAAAGCAAAGGCTTGTCTTCCTTGCACAAGACACAACCGTGAATGGCACCGGCGCTCAGATAAAGAGAGGGGGAGCGATTGATCTTGTTTTGCAACTCATAGAGCCACGAGGTGCGCACCTGTGCCTGCTCGTTCAGCTGCACATCTTCAAATTCTTCCATCAGATCACCAAACACCATGCCTTGCGCACAGCCGGAGGTCTGGGTCTTCTTTTTCAGCTTGTCTTCGTAATTGGTTTTGCGTTTGGTCCGCACAACAATCGCGCCAAGATCCTCATCATGCTCAATGCTGGTGATCTCATCATCGGATTTTAACATGTTCTGATTGAGCAGATAGCCGACCGCCAACAGATCGGGATAATCACCAATGGTCATCATGGTGACGATTTCCTGGGTGTTCAAAAACAAGGTGAGTGGTCGCTCGACAACAACCGTGGTGGTAACACTATTGCCGTTTTGATCAAATCCCTCGACGCTCACCGAGAGACTTTTATCCAGCGGATCAGGTCTTAGCGTGAATTCGTCCATACAAGCTCAAACTCTTCTTGTGTTCGTCTAAACTAACCACCGGTGACGCTCATATGGCGCGCCACAGCTGGTTTTTGATTGCGGCGATCAATATGGAAGTCATGCCCCTCTGGTTTGCGCGAGATGGCTTCATCAATCGCCGCACGCAGGAGTAAATCATGCTTCGATGCCCGCAATGGTGTCAGCAAATCCTTGGCATCATCCTGCCCCAAACACATATACAAAATACCGGTGCAGGTCAGGCGGACACGGTTACAGCTTTCACAAAATTTATGACTAAGAGGCGTAATGAAGCCAAGAGTACCGCCAGTTTGCTCGACCTTATAATAGCGCGACGGACCACCTGTTCGATACTCGATAGGTGTGAGGGTCCAGTCTTCTCGCAAGCGCTCTTTGACCGTTGATAGCGGCAGATAATTGTCATAGCGATCGCCATCGACCTGCCCCATCGGCATGGTTTCAATCAATGTCAATTCCATACCGCGCTCATGACACCAGCGTGCCATTGTCGTGATTTCTTGTTCATTGAGGTTTTTCAGCGCAACCATATTGATCTTGACGTGCAAGCCGGCCTCTTGCGCTGCATCAATGCCGCGCATGACTTTATCAAAATGATCACGGCGGGTAATATCCTTGAATATGATCGGGTCCAGTGTATCGAGTGAAATATTGACCCGGCGCACACCGCAAGAGACAAGTTCCCTCGCATATTTTGCCAGTTGGCTTCCGTTGGTCGTGAGGGTCAGCTCCTCAAGCTTGCCAGTTTCAAGATGGCGGGACAGTCTTTTCACCAGCCACATGATATTGCGGCGGACCAAAGGCTCCCCACCAGTCAGGCGCAGCTTCTTTACACCTTTGCCAACAAAACAAGAGCAAATACGATCAAGTTCCTCAAGGCTCAAAAGGTCTTTGCGCGGCAAGAAGGTCATATTTTCAGCCATGCAATAAGTGCAGCGAAAATCGCAACGGTCCGTCACGGACACTCTTAGATAGGTCACGGCGCGCCCAAACGGGTCGATCAGATCAGTGTCCGTTTGTTGGCTTGGCCCGGTTGTTTGATTTGGCCCCGTCTTTTGATTTGGCAAGGGAATATTCAATGACGTCTCCCAGACAGTACAGGTTATTGACACATTGGGATTTACTCGTGAGTTTACGATATACGATCACGAATGGACAATAAAGAGAAATTGATTGATCTTCGACAAAATTCAGTACGTTACCAATTTTAAATATTTATACTTTCTCACATCTAAATAAATGAATATTTAAATACTTAACCTATACTATTAATCATCTTGCAAATGCAGAGCGTGAGGTGCATAGTCAGGCACAAAGCTGGCACGCCATGAGAACGGCTAATAAGTTCTTTTCTGCGTGTAAATTTAGATCTTTTTGAAAGTCTGGATTTTATGCAAACTATTCCTGATTCTCACTCCGACACTGCGGCGCATCAAAGCCCTGCCATAAAGGACGTGCCTGGCGAAGATGTCATGCGAGCCGCATTATACCGGACGCTTGCCGTTTTACTGGGACGTGCTCCACAGCAACAAGAGCTAACGCTCTTGACCGGGCTTGGATCGGAGGAAACGCCTCTGGGAGAGGCGCTAGCCACCTTATCACGGCACGCATCTAACGTCAGGATCGACCAGCTGGAAGAAGAATATTCGGCCTTGTTCATTGGCGTTGGACGCGGCGAACTTGTGCCTCATGCCTCCTATTATCTGACCGGGTTTTTGAACGAAAAGCCGCTCGTCAGATTACGTCAGGATCTGCGGGATCTGGGGATTGCCAAACAGCCTGATATTAGTGAACCTGAGGACCATATCAGCACCCTTCTTGATATCATGGCAGGCTTGATATTGGGCGAATTTGGAGAGGCTGCCACACTAGAGCAGCAATATAATTTTTTCAGCACCCATTTATCTCCATGGGCCACACATTTTTTCAAAGATCTGGAAGCGGCCAAAACAGCCAGCTTCTTTATGCCGGTCGGCGCCGTTGGACGTTTGTTCCTTGAAGTTGAGGAGCAGGCATTTTCTATGAGCTGACTTTGGGTGCCAGCGCAGTACTGGCCAATTGTTTTGACGACCATAACCAACAAGAAAAGGAGTCTGACAGTGAAAATCAACAAACCGGAGAACCCCAAAAAAGATCCAATGGATCGGCGAGGTTTCTTAAAATTTGCTGGATTGGGAACAACTGTTGGGGTCGCCGCGGCCTTGGGTAATGTTGCCAATGCAAGTGATCTCCCAAATGATAAACCCAAGAGCTCAGGATATCGCGAGACCGAGCACGTCAAGCGTTACTACGAACTGGCAAAGTTCTAATTTCATCAAACAATACATGCCGGAACCCCCGTTCTGGTATCATGATTATTGAGAGGAAAGACCCATGCTACGGAAGAAGATAAACGGGGTTGCGAACGGCCCCCGATTGTCGTCTACCCTGACACAAACGGAAAAGAGCGTCGTCGACCGGCGGACATTTTTGCGCGGCTCCGGCCTTGCAGCAACTGGTCTGGTCGCAGCAACAGCATTGAGCGCAGGACGCGTACAAAAAGCGCAGGCTGCAGGCGAAAACAAGGGCAATATTGAGATAAAAAATCGGTTTGCACGCATTGTTCTGTTGGATGTTCGGTGATCGCGGAAGTCCAGGACGGTGTCTGGATCGGACAAGAACCTGGTTTCGACAGCCCATTTAATCTGGGAGCCCATTGCGCCAAAGGGGCATCTGTTCGTGAACATGCCCATGGCGAGCGCCGCCTCAAATATCCCATGAAGCTTGAAGGCGGAAAATGGAAAAAAGTCAGCTGGGATACGGCGATTGATGAAATCGGCGACAAAATGCTGGAAATTCGCAAGACCTCTGGACCAGATAGCGTCTATTGGCTTGGATCTGCCAAACATAGTAATGAACAGGCCTATCTATGCCGTAAATTCTACGCCTATTGGGGAACCAATAATGGGGACCATCAGGCACGGATTTGTCATTCAACCACAGTAGCAGGTGTTGCCAACACCTGGGGTTATGGAGCCATGACCAACTCCTATAATGACATTCATAATTCAAAAAGCATGATCCTGTTTGGATCAAACCCTACCGAAGCGCATCCCGTTGCCTTGCAACATCTGATGAAAGCCAAAGAAAGCAACAACGCTGCTCTTATTGTCTGTGACCCCCGCTTCACACGAACAGCGGCTCATGCCACAGAATATGTGCGCTTTCGTCCTGGCACCGATGTCGCTCTGGTTTGGGGGATTTTGTACCATATCTTCGAGAACAAATGGGAAGACAAGGAGTATATCCGCCAAAGGGTTTGGGGTATTGACCATATTCGTGAAGAAGTCAAAAAATGGAACCCGGAAGAAGTCAAACGGGTCACTGGCGTTCCAGCGTCACAAGTGAAACGTGTGGCCCGCACACTGGTCAACAATCGCCCAGGCACACTGATTTGGTGCATGGGTGGCACGCAGCATACAACCGGCAACAATAATACCAGAGCCTACTGCATCTTGCAGCTTGCTCTAGGCAATATTGGCAAGGCTGGCGGTGGCGCCAATATTTTCCGCGGCCATGACAATGTCCAGGGTGCTACTGATTTTGGTGTTCTGTCTCATACATTGCCCGGATATTACGGTCTCAAAAAAGGTTCATGGAAGCATTGGGCCCGAGTTTGGGATACCAGCTATGATTATCTCAAGGGCCGCTTCGAGAGCGAGAAGATGATGCACTCCAAAGGCATCCCTGTTTCACGCTGGATTGATGGCGTACTGGAAGACAAGGACAAGATTGATCAAACTGACAATCTTCGCGCCATGGTTTTCTGGGGGCATGCTCCCAACTCGCAGACCCGCGGCAATGATATGAAAAAAGCCATGGAGAAACTTGATCTCATGGTGGTCATTGATCCATATCCTACCGTCTCGGCTGTCATGCATGATCGCAAAGACGGGGTGTATCTGCTGCCAGCAGCCACCCAGTTTGAAACCTATGGCTCGGTCACGGCCTCAAACAGATCTTTGCAATGGCGTGAAAAAGTCATTGAACCGGTGTTTGAGTCTCTACCTGACCATACCATCATGTACAAATTTGCGAAAAAATTTGGCATGGACAAGGAGATGTTCAAGCACATCAAGGTCACTAATGATGAGCCTTTGATCGAAGACATTACCCGCGAGTTCAACAAGGGTATGTGGACGATTGGCTATACCGGTCAAACGCCGGAACGCCTGAAAATGCACATGGCGCAACAGCATACTTTCGACAAGACGACCCTTCAGGCGAAGGGCGGACCGGCTGATGGCGAGTATTACGGTTTGCCGTGGCCTTGCTGGGGCACTGCGGAACTCAAGCATCCCGGCACTCCCAACTTGTATGATCCCTCAAAACCGGTGATCGAAGGCGGCCTTAGTTTCCGCGCCAGATTTGGCGTCAAGGCTCCAGACAAATGGGGCGGTGGCAATATGCTGGCTGAAGGGGCTCAGGAAGGGTCATCCTACCCTGTAGGCTCCGAGATCAAGGACGGATATCCCGAGTTCACCATGGCCATGCTGAAAAAACTTGGCTGGGATACGGATCTGACCGATAGCGAACGAGCTGCCATCGACAAGGTGGCCGGTGACAAAACCAATTGGAAAACCGATCTGTCGGGTGGCATCCAAAGGGTCGCCATCAAGCATGGATGTTCGCCATTTGGCAATGCCAAAGCGCGTACCGTGGTCTGGAACTTCCCTGACCCGATCCCGCTTCACCGCGAACCGCTTTATACATCGAGGCGCGATCTGTTACCAAAATATGCAACCTATAGCGACAAGCAGGCTTACCGCTTGCCGACGCGCTATGCCTCCATTCAGGCGGTTGATTATTCCAAAGACTACCCGATCATCCTAACATCGGGACGTTTGGTTGAATATGAAGGTGGTGGTGATGAAAGCAGATCCAACCCTTGGCTGGCGGAACTGCAACAAGACATGTTTGTTGAGATCAACTTGTCTGATGCAAATGATCTAGGCATCAGAGATGGCCAAATGGTCTGGGTCGAGGGACCTGAAAAGGGCCGTATCAAGGTTATGGCCCAGGTTACTGAGCGGGTCGGGCGAGGTGTCGCGTTCTTGCCGTTCCACTTTGGTGGTCATTTTGAAGGGAAGGACTTGCGCTCGAAATATCCAGAAGGCGCCGATCCCTACGTTCTTGGCGAAGCCGCCAACACGGCCATGACTTACGGTTATGACAGTGTCACCCAGATGCAGGAGACCAAGGCGTCTCTTTGCAAAATCACCAAAGCATAAGAGGAGAATTTATTATGGCTAGAATGAAATTCCTCTGTGATGCCGAACGGTGCATTGAATGCAACGCCTGTGTCACAGCCTGTAAAAATGAGAATGAAGTCCCTTGGGGTATCAACCGCCGGCGGGTCGTCACGATAAATGATGGCAAGCCGGGCGAGCGTTCGATCTCTGTAGCCTGCATGCACTGCTCGGATGCCCCTTGCATGGCTGTTTGCCCGGTTGATTGCTTCTACCAGACGGATGATGGCATTGTCCTTCATTCTAAAGATCTGTGTATCGGCTGTGGCTACTGCTTCTATGCCTGTCCATTTGGAGCACCCCAGTTTCCACAAGCCAGCAATTTTGGCTCACGCGGTAAAATGGATAAATGCACCTTCTGTGCTGGTGGACCAGAAGAAGACAATTCGGCGGTCGAGTTCCAAAAATATGGACGCAATCGGATCGCAGAAGGCAAGCTTCCCTTATGCGCAGAAATGTGCGCTACCAAAGCTCTGCTGGCAGGAGATGGTAACAAGGTTGCAGACACCTATCGCGAACGTGTTGTATCGCGCGGGTTCGGGTCTGGTGCCTGGGGCTGGGGTCGTGCATATCCCGGTCAAAGTGGTGGTTGATAACGCCCTTTCCCCATAAAAAACGCTCCACCCCATCTCTCATTGCAGATGGGACGGAGCAACTTGCACCGCTCTGATCGAATGAGAAGGACCCTTGATTATGGGACATACCAAAAGTTTGCACGCCAAATTGGCGAATAATTTCATTCAACCAGGCCGTGCGCTTTACCGGTTCTTTTTTTTCATTGTGGCTTTTCTCCTGCTGGGAACAATGCCGTTCATGACAAATGCCGAGGCGTCTTCCGTGCGCCCGCCAGCCAATGCAACAACCAATGCGTTACCTGACAAATCATCAACTGATCCGCAACAAAAAGAAGCTGGTGGTTTTGTACCTGGCAAAACACTTGGCAACCGCTCGCAAACAGATCTATGGCGGGCCCTGCGCCGCAATATCAAGGGAACCGTCTCAATTCCCGATAAAAAAGCCGGGGTGCTTATTCAATCAGCAGGCGATAGCTGGATGAAGTTCCGTAATAATGATCTCTACAGATATTCTTCCTGGGGCATCATTGGCATGATTGGTGCTCTGCTGCTGTTTTATCTGGTTCGCGGCACCATTCGCGTTGAGCGCGGCGCCAGCGGCACTAAAATTGAGCGCTTTAGCAAATTTGAACGCACCGGCCATTGGCTCAATGCCGCCGCTTTTATCATACTGGCCATCACCGGCCTTAATATGCTTTACGGGCGTTATCTCCTCAAACCATTACTGGGCAACGAACTCTTTGCAACCATCACCGGGATAGGCAAATATTTGCATGATTTTGTGGCCTTTGCTTTTGTGATCGGTATCATCTGGATTTTCATTGCCTGGGTCAAAGACAATCTGTTTTCAAAAGATGATATCGGCTGGATAAGAAAAGCCGGTGGCCTGTTCACGAAGGGCTCGCATATACCTACCAGGAAATTCAATTTTGGTGAAAAAATCGTATTCTGGGTGGCCATTCTTGGCGGCATCGCCATCAGCATTACGGGCCTTGCGCTATTGCTTCCCTTCCAGATCCAGCTCTTGCCTGGCGAACTTGGTATCCACAATATGCAATTTGCCCAAACATGGCATACCATTATCGGCATTGTTATGATCATCGTCATTCTTGGCCATGTTTATCTTGGAACGATTGGTATGGAGGGCAGTTTCCAGAATATGAAAACCGGTCAGGCGGATCGGAACTGGGCGCTTGAGCATCATAGCCTGTGGCTCCAGGAGCTTGAAAACGGTGACGAGAAACAGGAGGCGGCGGACGCACGGCAACCTGCTGAATAGCCAAGTCGCGATCTTTCGAAATGAGGGTCCAAGCATTCAAAAGGCACGGGATGGTTCTGGTGTCACAAAGTACTGATCGCGCCCCAATGCCTGGTCGCCGCCAACCTGAGCACCTCGCTCGCACCCGCGCAGCCTGGTTTGCTATATTGACTCTGACTGCAGTTACATCAAATCATCCTAGTTTTCAGTATGCACTTGCCAAGTCAGATAATCGCGAAAGTTCAAAGGCTTCCACTTCGACACAACTATCTCAAAAATCACCAGCACATCAGCAAGGCAAAACCAATTCGGGGATATTCAACCTGATCGGTCATGGCGGTCCTGTGCGCGCCATAGACCTCTCCAACGCTGGCAGGCGCGCCCTGACAGGCAGTTTCGATTACTCCATGATCTTGTGGGATCTCTCGGCAAGTCCTGCCAAAATCCTGCAACGGTTTCGTGATCATGGTGGGCCGGTCAACAGCACTCTCTTCTTGCAAAGCAAGCAACAAGCCCTATCCGGCAGTGATGATGGCAAGCTGCGGCTGTTCGATCTGTCGAGCGGAGAGCTTTTGCATGTCTTTGCAGGACATAGCTCAAAGATAGTCAAAGTCGCTATTGCTGCGAGCGGAAAACTCGCCGCCACTGCGAGTTGGGATCGAACAGTTCGCCTTTGGGACCTTCGCACAAAGAAAGCCGGTCCGGTCCTCAAAGGCCACAAGGGACCGATCAATGCAGTGGCTTTTCTGGCGCGCGCCAAACAGGTGATTTCTGGCAGCTATGATGGTACAATCCGCTTGTGGGACCAACAATCTGGACGCTTTATTCGGGAGATCCACAACCATGGATGGGGCATCAATGTCTTGCACGTGTTGCCCGGCGAGCAGCAAATTTTATTTGGCACACAAAATGGCGACGTGCGTATTCTAGATATTGAAACCGGAAAAATATTAAAGCTGCTCAACCCACACGAAGGTCCTGTTCTATCGCTTGCCATCAACAAGCAACACCGGCTTGCCGCAACGGGAGGGGGCGATGGCAAAATCCGCATCTGGAATAGTGCAGACTGGTCATTGCTGGAAGAATATGAAGTCCCGCAAGGACCGGTCTGGTCCATTGACTTTACGCCAGATGGCGAGGGGCTGTATTTCACCGGCCTTGATGATTACGCTATTTACTGGCACATAAATCCCAGGGCAAAATTCGAGCGAACGCAGTCGCGCTATCCGCGCAGATTTCAGGTGCGCAACAATATGTCCCCCGGCGAGCGGCAATTTGCACGCAAATGCAGCATCTGCCATAGCCTGACCCCCACAGATGGCAACCGCGCCGGGCCTACCCTTTATGGTGTTTTTGGCCGCAAGGCCGGAACTGTGAAGGGATATCTATATTCCGAGGGATTGAAGCGCTCAAATATCGTCTGGGGCGCAAAAACCATCGCGCAACTATTTGACCTTGGCCCCGACCGGTTGACACCCGGCTCGAAAATGCCGCTGCAAAAAATTCTTAACCCCGCAAATCGGCAGGCATTGATCAGCTATCTTGAAAAAGCAACCCGCCCCAAAGCCAACTAGGCCAAGGCCAAATAGGAATTCTACTGCCCGTGAAAAGGCGCGGGCAAAGCTATCAAGAATGGGACGCCACAGATAGCTGAAAAATGTGCGCTCTCCCGTCTTGATAAAAACTTCGACGAGCATGCCAAGGATGGCTCAAAAATCTGGAGCCTTTGGAACAGACAATACCTTGTCAGTCAACCTCACTACGCGATCTTCAACCCGCATATTTCCCTATTGGATCGACCACCCGTACCAACGACGGCAGGCGCTTTTCCAAGACGTCTTGATCAAGGCATACCCCCACCACAGACTCCCCCCTGTGTTGGCCAGGTCGTCGCACATCAATTCCTTTAAAAACCGCCTCTTTTTATGGGGTTAAGCAGATAAATCAATTCTCTCTTGTGGGTCATATTTTTTTTGGCTAACATGAATTTGTCGAAACCTTAGGTAATATAAAAAAACCAAACTTCCGTGAGAGGAAAATTAATGTCACGACGAATTAAAACTCTTTTAGCTGCCGTCGCTGTTGCCGGCCTGGCTATTCCTGCTGCGAATGCTGCAGGTCAGCAATTCGTATCAATTGGCACTGGTGGTGTAACCGGTGTTTATTATCCAACGGGCGGTGCGATTTGTCGCCTCGTCAACAAGGGTAAAAAGACCCACGGCATTCGCTGCTCTGCTGAATCCACCGGTGGTTCCATATACAACATCAACACTATTCGTGCAGGTGAACTGCAATTTGGCGTTGCCCAGTCAGATTGGCAATATCATGCCTATAACGGCACATCCAAATTTAAAGACAAAGGCGCTTTCAAAAAACTGCGCGCTGTCTTTTCCGTGCATGCTGAACCTGTCACAATCATTGCCCGCGATGATGCCAAGGTGAATAATATCACTGACCTCAAAGGCAAACGCATGAATATCGGCAATCCTGGTTCCGGCACACGCGGTACTTGGGAAGTTATTGAAAAAACACTTGGCTGGAAACGTTCTGACCTTGCTCTTGCTGCTTCCATGAAATCAGCTGAAACCGGATCTGCTTTGTGTGATGGTAAAATCGACGCCTATTTCTGGCTCGTTGGTCATCCATCAGCCCTGACACAAGAATCAATCGCCTCTTGCGCATCTCATCTTGTCAACGCAACCACGCCGGAAATCGACAAGCTGATCGCCGACAAACCTTATTATCGTACAGCCATCATCCCAGCTGGCATGTATAACAATAAGGAAGACATCAAAACATTCGGTGTTGGCGCAACCTTCGTCTCCAGCTCTGATGTTCCTGAAAATGTCGTGTATACAGTTGTGAAAGCTGTTTTCGAAAACCTGGATCAAATGAAAAAGCTGCATCCAGCATTCAAACATCTCAAAGCTGAGGAAATGATCAAAGACGGTCTGTCAGCTCCTCTCCATGCCGGTGCAATTAAGTACTACAAAGAAAAAGGCTGGATGAAATAAACCAGACGATCTAGCGGGAAAGCTCTTCGAGCTTTCCCGCTTTTTACTTCAGACGCAATTCCAATGCCTGCTCTGCTGCACTCAAAACATACCAAGGGCCAGGAAACGAACTGCATCACTCTTTAGGGCACGTATGGGAAAGAGCAATTCATGGCTGATAATCAAGAAATGTCAAAAGCCGACGAACTTGTTGCACAGGTTGAATCGGGAGCACGCAATCCGACAGGGTGGGTCAAAAGCCTGATCCCTATATTATGTTTTACCTGGGCTGTCTATCAGCTTTATATATCGTCCCCCCTGCCTTCCATGCTGACTGTCGCAACGAAAATTGAATTCTTCCAGTTTATCGGCAATCTGTCGATCTCTCGTAAAATCCATCTTGTCTTTGCCGTCGTCCTGGCCTCCCTCGCATTTCCTCTTTTCAAATCAAGCCCTCGCAAACATATCCCATGGTATGATTGGGGACTGTTACTGATTGGCCTGTCAGCCATCATGTATATGATCGTCATGGACGCCAACATTGCCGACCGCGCTGGTGACTTTATTCATGACAATATCAAATTCGACATGACAGCCGCCGTGCTTGGCATGATTGTACTGGCCATCGCTGTTTACCGCTCTCTTGGACTACCGCTGGTGGTCGTAGCAGGCATCTTGATGGCCTACGCCTATATAGGCGGCGGCAACTGGGGCGGAGCCTCGTTCATCAAAGGTACCTGGCATTTCTGGATGCAGGAAGAAGGCGTCTTTGGCAAGCCACTAGCCGTATCAACACAGATGATCTTCTTGTTTGTGCTGTTTGGCTCAATCCTCGAAAAAGCTGGCGCAGGTGGTTATTTCATCAAGATTGCCTTTGCGCTGCTTGGTCACTTTAAAGGTGGCCCCGCCAAAGCTGCCGTGATCGCCTCTGCCATGAGTGGGCTCTATTCCGGGTCTTCGATTGCCAATACCGTCACAACCGGCACCTTCACCATTCCCTTGATGAAACGCACCGGCCTGTCTGCCGAGAAGGCGGGGGCCGTGGAAGTGGCGTCATCGACCAACGGGCAATTGATGCCGCCGGTCATGGGGGCGGCTGCCTTCCTGATCGCCGAGTTTACCGGTGTCGAATATACTACCTTGCTGAAACACGCTCTGGTCCCGGCCATCGTCTCTTATATCGCTTTGGTCTATATCGTCCATCTGGAAGCTTGCAAGCTCGACCTCAAAGGTCTGCCAAAGCCTCCTTCATCAAAAACCATGACCCAGAAGATGATTGGTTTTCTCACTGGCTTCATTGCCATTGGGGTGTTATTCTTGGCGGTGTACTATACATTAGGCTGGGTCAAAGCGTCCAATCCTGATCTGTCCATATATGTTGTTATGGCAATTGCAGGGCTGATCTACCTGGTTCTCGCCTGGTTTGCCTCAAAACGGCCAGATCTGGAGATGGATGATCCTGACGCGCCCATGACAGAGCTTCCAGTGGCATCTGACACGGCATGGACGGGGCTTTATTATATCCTGCCAATCATCATCCTGCGTTGGTGTATCCTGCCATCCTCAGAACGCCTGTCTCCCAGCCTTTCATCTTTTTATG
>JAJRQA010000255.1 GCA_024280475.1 Alphaproteobacteria bacterium | reverse complement strand
CAAGGCTTCGCGATCCGCGCGCCCGTCATCGCCAGCAGTGGACGAGAGTTGCGCCAGCAATTGCTCGGCCACATCTTTGGCGTCGCCCTCAATGCCGACACTGACTTTTTTGGTCAGACCAATGCGGTCGGCATTAATATCGACTTGAATGATTTTAGCGTCCAGCGGCCAATAGTCGATGCCGTAACCCGGCAAGGTCGAGAACGGATTGAGCCGGTTGCCAAGGGCCAGCACCACATCCGCTTTGCTGATCAGCTCCATCGCCGCTTTGGAGCCATTATAGCCCAGCGGGCCAACGGCCAGCTTGTGAGAGCCGGGGAACGCGTCATTGTGCTGATAGTTGCAGCAAACCGGTGCGCTTAAACGCTCAGCCAATAATTTGGAGGCTTCAATGGCATCGCCAAGCACCACGCCCGCACCGTTGAGGATGACCGGAAATTTGGCCTCCGACAAGATTTTTGCCGCTTGTGCAATGGCTTTGCGGCCACCAGAAGGGCGCTCAAACCGCACGATCTGTGGTAGCTCAATATCGATGACCTGCGTCCAGAAATCGCGCGGGATATTAATCTGCGCCGGCGCCGATCCGCGCCACGCCTTGGAGATCACCCGGTTGAGCACTTCCGCCATGCGAGAGGCGTCGCGCACCTCTTCTTGATAACAAACCATATCCTTGAACAGGTTCATCTGCTCGACTTCTTGAAAACCGCCTTGCCCCATGGTTTTGTTGGCAGCCTGCGGGCTGACCAGCAGCATGGGGGTATGGTTCCAATAGGCCGTTTTCATGGCCGTGACAAAGCCCGTGACGCCGGGACCATTTTGCGCAATCGCCATGCCCATTTTGCCCGTCGCACGGGTATAGCCATCGCACATCAGGCCCGCATTTGTTTCATGAGCGCAATCCCAAAAGGTGATACCGGCCTTTGGAAACAGATCAGACACCGGCATCATCGCCGAACCGATAATGCCAAACGCCTGATTGATCCCGTGCATCTGCAGAACCTTGATGAAGGCTTCTTCCGTGGTCATTTTCATGTCAGTTATTCTTTCAGCTTGGCGACCCGACTATTCATCTGCTCCACGTTTGAAATTAAATTCAGCACCAGAGCGAATGCCAGAGGGCCAACGTGTCGTCATGGTTTTGAGGCGTGTAAAAAACCGCACCCCTTCCATACCATGCAGATGATGATCACCAAACAAGGAGCGCTTCCAGCCGCCAAAACTGTGATAGGCGACGGGCACGGGAATGGGCACATTAATCCCGACCATGCCGATATTGACACGAGAGGTGAAGTCACGGGCGGCATCGCCGTCCCGCGTGAAAATGGCCGCGCCATTGCCATATTCGTGTTCATTGACCAACCGCACTGCTTCTTCATAATCATTCGTGCGCAGGACAGAAAGAACAGGTCCGAAAATTTCATCTTTATAGATGTCCATATCGGAGGTAACGCGGTCAAACAAACAGCCGCCAAGGAAATGACCCTTTTCATAGCCCTGCAATTTGAGGTCGCGGCCATCGACAACAAGTTCTGCTCCAGCTTCCACACCCTCGTCGATATAGCGCTTGATGCGATCAAGGCTTTCGCCAGTGATCACCGGCCCCATCTCGGCAGCGGGATCAGTGTAAGGCGCAACTTTCAGATCGCGTACACGAGGCGCAAGACGTTTAACAAGCTCATCAGCGGTTTTCTCACCGATCGGTACAACGACAGAAATCGCCATGCAGCGTTCTCCTGCCGATCCATATCCAGAACCAATCAGCGCATCCACGGTTTGATCAAGGTCAGCATCTGGCATAACGATCATATGGTTTTTGGCACCGCAAAGAGCTTGCACGCGTTTTCCAGATGCGCAGCCTTTGGCGTAAATCTGGGCGCCAATGGCGGTGGAGCCGACAAAACTTACAGCGCTGATATCAGGATCATCAAGCAGTGTTTCAACCGCTTCGCGGTCGCCATTAATGACATTTAGAACCCCGTTGGGCAGTCCAGCTTCACTGAACAGCTCTGCTATGCGAACGGCAACCGTTGGGTCTTTTTCAGATGGCTTTAGAATAAAGGTATTGCCGCAGGCGATGGCCACGGGGTACATCCACATGGGCACCATGGCGGGAAAATTAAACGGCGTGATACCGGCGCAAATGCCGACGGGTTGGCGCAATGTATAGGTGTCAACATTACGGGCAACCTGTTCTGAATATTCCCCCTTTAACAAATGCGGAATACCACAGGCAAACTCGACAACTTCGATACCGCGGCCAATTTCGCCCATGGCATCTGGCAAGGTCTTGCCGTGCTCCATAGACAGTAATGGCGCTAGTTCCTCCAGATTGCTTTTGAGCAATTCGCGGAAATTGAAAAATATTTCAGCGCGTTTTGCCGGAGGTGTTGCCGACCATCCAGGTAATGCCTTTGCGGATGAAGATATGACCGCGCGCACCTCTTCAACGCTGGCCAGCGGCGTCTGCGCGATCACTTCTCCCGTTGCTGGATTGGTGACGTCAAGCATGCGGCCGCTTGTTCCCTTGACGCGCTTTCCATCAATGAAATGTTCTATTTCTCTCACCACGTTTTATACTCCATCTCTTTTTGTCATTGATGTGTTTTATCAAGCTGGCAGTTTTCAGGCAGCAAGGGCGACTTGCGCTTCGACGAAATCGGTTTTCAGGCTTTTCGCAACTGCTTCATGGGTTACTTTTCCATGGCAAACATTAAGCCCCGCCAGCAAATGTGGATTTTCGCTCAAGGCTTTTTTCCAGCCTTTGTCCGCAAGTTCAAGAATATAAGGCAAAGTCGCATTATTAAGTGCCACAGCGGATGTGCGCGGCACGCCGCCCGGCATGTTGGCAACGCAATAATGAATAACGCCATCGACCGTAAACACCGGATCATCATGGGTGGTGGCGTGGGAGGTCTCAAAACACCCCCCTTGGTCAATCGCCACGTCCACAACAACAGATCCTGGCTTCATCTGGCTGATCAGTTCAGCGCTGACCAGCTTTGGAGCCGCAGCCCCTGGAATAAGTACGCCGCCAATCACCAGATCTGCGGTCCGCACATGGCGTTCGATGGCATCTCTCGTTGAAAAAACTGTATTGAGGGCGCGCCCGTGATGACGCCAATTGGCGCGCAGAACATCAATATTGCGATCAATCACCCAGACATCTGCTCCCATACCAAGGGCGATATGAGTGGCGTGAGTGCCGACAACGCCGCCACCCAGTACAACAATTTTGGCAGGGTCAACACCTGGCACACCGCCAAGCAATACGCCTAAACCGCCATGGGCTTTTTCCAGAAAATAGGCGCCTGCCTGAATGGACATGCGACCGGCAACTTCAGACATGGGGGCCAAAAGCGGCAGTCCACCAGTAGGAGAGGTGACTGTTTCATAGGCGATACACACGGCCCCGCTGTCAACAAGGTCTTGTGCCTGCTCTGGATCCGGGGCGAGGTGAAGATAAGTAAACAGGATCTGGCCTGGACGCAAAAGGCTACGTTCGCCAGCCTGTGGCTCCTTGACCTTGATAATCATATCTGCTTTTTCAAACACGGTTTCAGCATCAGGGGCAATTGAAGCGCCGACAGATTGGTAGTCCGCGTCAGACATGCCAATGCCCAAACCAGCTTTGGTTTCGACAATCACATCGTGACCGTGGGCAATTAATTCGCGGACATTGGGGGGGGTCATACCGACCCGGTACTCGTGAACTTTAATTTCTTTTGGTACACCAACAAGCATAATGACCTCCCTTGAACAGAAAAATCCAAAACCTGATATTCAGGATTTAGTGCAATGATTATAAGCGAGTTTGAGCATAGAGTTACTTGCTTCAGCTAGAGCCAGATTCGGGAATTAAATGTGCCAGAATTAAATCGCTATTCCAGTGGTCGCTCGTGTCGGCATCAGCTTGTTAATTGTTGGTCGATGAGGTCAGAAATAATTTCGATGCCAGGCCTGATCCTGTTTTTACTGATTGAGGAAAATCCGAGCCGGAAATAGTTTTCGGGTGGTTTAGGACTATTAAAATAGACACGACCCGGTTCGATAATGACACCTTTCTTGCGCGCCGCCATCTCCAGTGCTCCCGCATTCAGGTCTTCTCGTCCACAGATCCAGTAGCTGGACCCTCCAAATGATGGGACGCGGCTGGAGTTTGGAAGAAAGTCCTTCAATGCCTGACCCATTTCACGCCAGCGCTCGCGATAAGCCCGGTTTGAGCGCAAAAGCAGGCTATCGTGATAGCCAAGAGCGAGGAACAAGGCTGTCGTGTGCTGGTTATTGCTGGGGGGGTGGCGAAACATCAGACGGCGCAGGGCACGTGCCTCTTCAATAAACTCGCGTGGTCCAACCAGATAGCCCATTCGCAACCCTGGAAACAAAGACTTTGACAAGCTGCCCACATAGATAACTTTATTGCCGACATCAAGCGATTTCAAAGCGGGCGTTGGCTCTTTCATGTAGTTGGTTTCAAATTCATAGTCATCTTCGACAATAATCATATCTTTTTCAATCGCCAGTTTTATCAAATCGGCCCGCCGCTCTCTGGACAAGGTGACGGTCGTTGGAAACTGATGGCTTGGCGTGACAAAAAGCAGATCACAGCCATCAAGGCGGTTATTGATGACAAGACCGCTATCATCGATCGGAATGGGAATGATGCGGTCAGTTTTTAGGGCAAGGATATTTCGTGCATCAGGATAACCTGGATCCTCGAAGCCAACTTTTGTCTGCGGTCCCACCAGCAGGCTGGCAATGATATAGATGGAATTTTGCGCCCCCAAGGTGACAAGGATCTCATCTGGCGAGGCCATGATTCCACGGCGCGGCAATAGTCTTGTGCGGATCTGCTCCACCAGCATTTCATCGTCCTGGTCGCGGGCATCCTTGGTCCAGACATCGAAAGATTTTTCGCTGAGCGCCTGACGCTGACATTCGCGCCATTCAGCCATCGGGAAATGCTTGTGGTCGATCTGTCCATAGATAAAGGGATAGCGATAGTTGCGCCAGTCTATAGGCTTTTCGATATTGTCCTGTTGTTTAGGGCGAACGCGGAACTTTGCTTGCCATTCGGAGCTGTTTTCTTGTCCCGGTGTCATAACCGGATGCGCAGCGTATCCCTTCAGGATCGCGCCATTGACATAATACCCGCTGCGATTTCTCACTGCGAGATAACCATCATCTGCAAGATCAAGATAGGTCAGCAGAACAGTATTGCGTGAAACACCAAGCGATTTGGCCATATCTCTGGTGGAGGGGATGCGCTCGCCAGCTGGAAGATGGCCGGCCAGAATGGCTGAAACCAGAACTTCGCGGATCTGTGTTTGCAGGCTGACTGTCTTGGATCTCTGGATTTGAAAAAGGAAATCCTGCATGAACTGTCCTAAGGAAAAGCACCATCTGGACCTATTGGCTAGGCCAGTTAAAAGT
>JAJRQA010000254.1 GCA_024280475.1 Alphaproteobacteria bacterium | reverse complement strand
GCCGATCGTGGCCACATCGCTCACATGTACTGTAACCCCGTCATTGACTTTGAGAACAATATTTGCCAAATCCTTCTTGTCACGCGCAAGTCCCACTGAGCGCACCAGATATTGTTCGGAATTCCTGACGATATATTGTGCACCTACATTGCCGTTATTCACTTTTATCGCTTCGACAACATCGCTGATGGCGAGGCCAAAGCGCAGCAAGGCATTGGGGTCGACGTGGATCTGAAACTGCTTAACCTCTCCACCAAGGGAGAGAACTTCGGTCACGCCCGGAACAGTTTGCAGATTGAATTTGATGACCCAGTCTTGAATTTCTCGCAACTCTTCTGCACTGCGCTTGCCGGTTTTATCTTCAAGATAGTAAAATAGAATCTGTCCAAGGCCGCTGGTAATGGGTCCCATGACAGGATCACCAAACCCTTCGGGGATGGATTCTCGTGCTTGCTGCAGCCGGGCATTAACAAGCTGGCGAGCAAAATATATATCGGTACCGTCCTTGAAATAGATATTAACGACGGACAGGCCGAAATTAGAGACAGAACGCACCTGTTTGAGATCTGGAAGACCATTCATGGCAACTTCAACAGGATAGGTGACGTAGCGTTCTACCTCTTCTGGGGCTAGTCCTTCTGTTTCAGTAAATACCTGTACAAGTGGCGGCGTTACGTCCGGAAAGGCTTCGACCGGCAAAATCTTGTAGCTTGCCCAGCCAGCTGCCAGAATCGCCAAGGTGAAGACCACAACCAGCAGGCGGGTCTGGAGAAGCTTATTGAAGATCTGTTGCATATTGTTTTCCCAAATGCCTGAATATTAGTGGTTGTGTCCATCGCCAAAGGCTGCTTTGCCCAACTGCGCCTTGAGCGTAAAAGCGCCGGCGCTGACATAGGTTTCGCCTTTTTTCAGGCCTGACTTCACTTCAACAAATGTATGGTTTTCCAAACCAAGCTGTACGTCTCTTGGCTCAAAGCCATTACCCTCTTTGACAAAGACGATTTTGCCGCGCTCGCTGGTCTGCACAGCTTTTTTGGGAATGCGGATGGAGGCGATACGACTGCCAGTGGAAATTTCGACTTTCAGATAAACTCCTGGATGGAGGCGGCGAGAGCTGTTGTCTATTATCGCGCGAGCAAACCCGGTTCGGGTCGCCTCGAGAACATGAGGGCTGACAAAAATGATTTTACCCGTCACAGGCGCGCCACCATCATCAAGGGATAAACTGATTTCCTGCCCTTTTTTGACTATTTTAAAATCCTTGGGAAAGATACTGATATCTACCCACACCTTGCTAAGGTCAGCGATTACAAAGGCTGCTTTTCGTGAGGTTAAAGCCTCTTTCTCAACCGAGCGTGTTTCGCCAATGACAATATGGCGTTCGATAATCACCCCGGAAAAAGGTGCTCGCACACGAAATAGCGACAAGGAGTCATCGTCTGCTTTGGGAAGTTTGAGAATAGTTTTTTTGCTGAGGCCCAGTGCCCGTAGTTTTTGCAAGGAGCTCCGATAAGCTATCTGTGCTTCTATATGTATGTTTTGCGTATTCAGATATTGTTTTTGAGCAAGAATTTTCCGTCGTGACAAACGCTCGTCACGTTCAAGATTTTGTTTCGCAAGCGTGAGCCGGGCAATGACAGCGAGAAAATTTGCTTTGGCATCAGCAAGTTCGCGGCTGTCTAAAATCGCCATCAAGGCCCCTTTCTTGATAAACTGCCCTTCCGATGCAAGCACCGATTTGACGGTACCATCGACGCGAGGGATGACGTGAACAATCCGGTCTTCGTTGAATTTTATTTCTGCTGGCCGGATGATATGATCATCAATCCTGCCGCTTTCAACCTTTGCCGTTTCAATTGAAAATTCGCGCATTTGCTCTGGGGTCAGGCTGATTTTGTTCTTTTCATCATGTCCCCCATCAGCATCTTTCTTCTGTGCCTCATGGCCATGGCCGTCCTTACCCTTTTCATCATGTCCCCCATCAGCATCTTTCTTCTGCGCCTCATGGCCATGACCGTCCTTGCCCTTTTCATCATGTCCGCCATCGGCATCTTTCTTTGGTGCCTCATGGCCATGGTCGTCCTTACCCTTTTCATCATGATCATCATGCTTGTCGGGTTCTTCCTGGTGCGTCTTCGATTCTTTTCCGTGCCCATGCCCATCTTCTTGCTTGGGTTGGTCTTTGCTTGCAGCATTTGAAGAAACTGGTTTCATTGTCGTTTTTGCGAGAAGAGGGGTGTTGTAAGCACCGCCCAACAATAAAAATCCAGCTACTATAATACGAAATAAGGAATAGTGAGTGGCTGGAATATATTTTTTATCCATTGAATTCTGCCTTCTGTGACTGAATAAAATATTTGAGAATTATTTGTTGCAACTTCCTGCGAAGTTGTACTGACCTCAAATAAAGGGAAATCATAATTGATGGTAAGCAATTGCTTTGAAAAGGTGCCGCTTGGGATCAAGCCAAGTCAGGAACAGCAATTGTGGTTTTTTACACAACAAAATCAATCAGCCCAAATGGACCGCGCAGTATGACTGGATGACATAATTGATTTGAAGAAAAAGCCGCAAAGCACCGCAATACATCTGATTGGGGATGCATCGTTGAGGGAGCAACAGTTTAAGCAGTCTGGGTCAGATCCGCAGACTAAAAGTTTTCAATTGGTGTAGCTGGGGGAATGGTGGAGGCGATACCATCAGGCCGTAAAATCGCAAAAAGTCATCAGACGGCTCTAATAGATTGCGATGAGTAAGCGGTATTTTCTGTATAATATCAGTGCCAGCACAAAGAAGAGCTTGCGCAGATGCATGCTGTCTGGACAAGAGTATTCTACTGTGGATCTGCTGATCTACACAATCAACACGATGCGATTGCAGGGAAGCTGTTTCAAACACGCCAGCGACAGAGTCGAGATGAACCCCCTCACTTGTGACGATCTCGAATGCTGAATGACCGTCATCATCCACACACCAGACCAGATTGGGCGAAGCCAATACAGCCACTGGTGCATAGACCAAGAACAGAATGATGGTCACAATCCGTTTCAACATTAGGTTCTCAACAGCTCCCGAGATTATCTGAATACCCAAATGAAAAGTACAAGTAAATAATAATAAGTCAAGACCATAAGCAGCTCACATGCATATGGTGAGAATAAGAAACTTGTCTGATTTGTACTAGAAAAATTAATTATCCCCTGCTGGCACAAAGCTGGCAAAGTTTGTTTTGGCCCAAATGGTCTCCTTGCTGGATGGAAGTGGTCGCTCGGCCTTTGCCCCACTCCTTGAACTCGACGAAATTGATGCCCATACTAATACCAGGTCGCACAAATATTGACCCTTTTCATGGGATCAAAGCGGCTCATATGGCAGTTATGCTGTGCGCAGCTCGATACGTGTATCTTGCAAGAACAGTATGGCTGTCAGGTGGGCCGCTTTGTCCCACCCATAGGGCCGGAAGATCAGGTCTGTCAGCATCGTTCTTCGTTGTTTATGGTACCAGTACCAAGGCACAACGAACGCCTCCCTGACAGACCTGATCTTCTCGGTGAAAAGGGTCAATATTTGTGCGACCTGGTATAAGCTTGCATAAATGGTGATTTGGTCGGTGATGGCCAGGGGCCAGTAAAAATGAG
>JAJRQA010000253.1 GCA_024280475.1 Alphaproteobacteria bacterium | reverse complement strand
GACAGGCCAGGAAGAAAATTTCCCTGGCCTGTCTTGCCACTATATCCTGTTCTTGCAACTTGTCAGAACAGTTTTTACCAGAAAGCTAGGCCGACTTCTTGTCATCGTCGCTGATATCTTCAAAATCAGCGTCAACCACGTCATCGCCACCATCCATATCATCAGGCGCTTCTTCATTGGCGCTTTGCGCATAAAGCGCCTCACCAATTTTCATGCTGGCCTGAGTCAAGGTATCGACCTTGGTCTTGATCAGATCATCATCTTCGCCTTCAAGCGCTTCTTTGAGATCAGAAATGGCGGTTTCGACTGCGCCACGATCAGCTTCAGACACTTTGTCGCCAAGCTCGTCCATGGTTTTTTCGGTGCCATGAATAAGGCTTTCAGCCTGATTGCGGGCTTCCACAAGCTCACGATTTTTCTTGTCTTCATCCGCGTGCAGTTCGGCGTCTTTGACCATGTTTTCGATATCAGCGTCAGACAAACCACCAGAGGCCTGGATACGGATCGATTGCTCCTTGCCGGTGGCTTTGTCCTGCGCTCCAACATGCACAATGCCATTGGCATCAATATCGAAAGTGACTTCGATTTGCGGCATGCCGCGTGGAGCAGACGGGATATCTTCAAGATTGAACTGACCAAGGGTCTTGTTGTCACGGGCCATTTCTCGCTCACCCTGAAACACCGAAATAGTCACCGCCGTCTGTCCATCTTCCGCAGTTGAAAAGGTCTGACCTTTTTTGGTGGGGATGGTCGTATTGCGATCGATCAAACGCGTGAACACTCCGCCAAGCGTTTCAATGCCAAGCGACAAAGGCGTCACATCGAGCAGCAAAACATCTTTGACATCGCCTTGCAGTACGCCCGCCTGAATAGCAGCGCCCATGGCAACAACTTCATCAGGATTGACGCCTCGATGAGGATCGCGGCCAAAGAAATTTTTCACCACTTCCTGAATTTTAGGCATGCGGGTCATGCCGCCAACCAGAATAACCTCATCGATTTCTGCAGCTTGCAGACCAGCATCCTTCAACGCTGCAGCACAAGGGCCAACAGTACGCTGAATAAGATCATCCACCAGTTTTTCCAGCTTTGCTCTGGTCAGCTTCATGTTGAGATGTTTGGGACCAGAGGCATCAGCCGTGATGAACGGCAGATTAATCTCCGTCTGCTGAGCGCTAGAAAGTTCTTTCTTGGCTTTTTCAGCTTCATCTTTCAGACGCTGCAACGCAAGCTTGTCACCGCGCAGATCAATGCCTTGTTCTTTTTTGAATTCATCAGCCAGATAATCAACGAGGCGCATGTCGAAATCTTCGCCGCCAAGGAACGTGTCCCCATTGGTCGATTTGACTTCAAAAACACCGTCACCAATTTCCAGAACGGATACGTCAAACGTACCACCACCAAGGTCAAACACCGCGATGGTCTTGCCTTCTTTTTTATCAAGACCATAAGCAAGCGCTGCGGCCGTTGGTTCATTGATGATGCGCAGGACTTCAAGGCCAGCGATTTTGCCGGCATCTTTAGTGGCCTGGCGCTGGCTGTCATTAAAATAGGCAGGCACCGTGATGACAGCTTTTTCAACTTTCTCACCAAGATATGCTTCTGCTGTTTCTTTCATCTTTTGCAAAATGAACGCTGAAACCTGTGAGGGAGAATATTTCTGCCCCTGTGCTTCAACCCAGGCATCGCCATTGTCAGCTTTGACAATTTCGTAAGGCACGAGCTTTTGATCTTTGGCAACCGCTTCATCGGTGAACCGGCGACCGATCAGGCGTTTGATGGCAAACAAAGTGTTTTCCGGATTTGAGACCCCCTGGTTCTTGGCTGGCTGGCCAATCAGGCGCTCTCCATCGTCAGTAAAGGCCACAACCGATGGCGTCGTGCGGGCGCCTTCTGCGTTTTCAATGACCTTGGGGTCACCGCCATCCATGATAGCGACGCAAGAATTGGTTGTGCCAAGGTCAATGCCAATGACTTTCGACATATTTTCGTATTCCTCTTATTTACGGCAGACCGTTCAGGCCCTGATTTACAGGCGCCTCGCCAATGCATCAAACAGTTGGCGGGGTACGGCCCCCTAGATTACCTCTGATCATGACATAGGAGTCACTGTTCAGGATCTTATATAGTTGTCACTTAAAGCACCTGCAAGATGTGCGCGGCAAGGTGAAATGTCGCAACCTGCACACTCAATCGCAAATTCTTTGTTCAAAACTGTCTTTTTGTTGCATGAGCACCATATATTGATCAACTTATGCACCGCATGGGCACAACCTGCTCGATCAAAAGTGCAGCTTGGCGAACAGACCTCCTTTGCCGATGAATCGCGACAATATCAAGGAGAAAATCATTATCATGGAAATTGAGATCACACCGGGCTGTCGATATTTTCCCGAATTTCTCAACAAAACCTCCCAGCGCTTGCTACTGGATCACTTAAAAAAAGCACTGCATGAGGCCCCATTATTTTACCCAACCATGCCAGGGACTGGCAAGGTTTTCTCCGTGCGCATGAGCAATATGGGAGAAATCGGCTGGGTATCGGACAAGGAGGACGGCTATCGCTATCAAGACACCCACCCGAAAACCAAAAAAAGCTGGCCGCAAATGCCTGATTTACTGCATGAGTTGTGGCAAGAGCTCACGGGGTTTACTCCGCAACCAGAGGCGTGTCTGATCAATTATTATAATGCCAGCGCCCGGATGGGACTACACCAGGATGCCGATGAACGGCACTTGCAAGCACCCATCATGTCAATTTCACTTGGCGATAAAGCGCGATTTCGCCTCGGTGGATTGAAACGCCAAGACCCGACTCGCACGCTCATTTTGTCTTCGGGAGATATTTTGATCCTGGAACCTCCCTTGCGCATGGCCTATCATGGCATTGACCGCATTGTCCCGGGATCGTCAAGATTACTCAATGAGGGAGGGCGCTTCAATCTGACCATGCGCCGTATAACGCCAGGCCCGTAAGCCCGGCCCACACATTTTCAACGCCAGCCACAGCACCACAATAAGACGAAGAATAAGCAAGCTGGCACCCGCAGAAAGACCATCGCCAAATTTTCAAAGGAAAAAAGGGTGGCGATGACAGGCGAACCTGCCATCGCCGGAGCGCGGACGGGAAGGGAAGGTCATGAGGCCGCGCTCGAGCTCAATTTAACGCATTGTGAACCCCTCGATCTCTGGCAACATTGATCTACATCAAGCCGGGCGAAAAGCTTTTCGCCTCATCAATCTTTGAGAAATTTTTACCACGGTAATAACAGTGCCAACGAACATCAGGCCGCCCCCTTAAGCGTCATGGCAGTTGCCGCTTCAAAAAAACACCCGTCCAGTCTAAACTTGTGCACAAAAGGCAACATAGAAAGGCAAGCTCAATCACAACACGCAATGACAAGGAGAACCAAGGTTTTGATCTCGAAAATGAAAAGCTTCTCAAGCTGGTCATTGAGACTGCTCCTGATGGCCTCATAATCATAAATGAAAGTGGTATTGTGCTCGTGTTCAGCCCCGCCGCCGAACGTATGTTCGGCTTTAAAGCTGTCGACATTATTGGCGAAAATATATCTTTGCTGATGCCCTCCCCTCACGCACAAAATCATGACGGCTATTTGCACAAATATCTAACCACCGGCAAAAACAACATTATTGGCATTGGCCGCGAAGTGACGGCACGTAAAAAAAACGGCACTCTGTTTCCCGTCGAGCTATCTGTTGGCGTCTTGCCCCGCCAAAAAGAGCGCTTGTTCACAGGGTTCTTGAGAGATCTCACTACTCACCGAACATCCGAAAATCAGATTGCCGATTTACAAAACGTACTCATTCAACTGGCCAGACATAGCGCCATGGGAGAGTTGGCAACGACCCTCGCCCACGAATTAAATCAGCCACTGACCGCCATCGCCAATTACACGCTGGCGACACACAAACTAGTTGCAGATCTGCACAGCGATGAGCAAACCAGGCTGGCGCTCGACCTTTTGGACAAGTCAGCACAACAAGCCCAACGTGCCGGCGAAATCATTCGCAGCATCCGCAGCTTTGTCAAACACCACGAAACTAAATTTCGTTGGGAAAATCTGGAAGACGCCGTGTGCGAGGCTGTCAAGATTGCCACGCTCGGTACCGGCAATCACCCCATCAACATGCAAATCAACAAACCGGGTCCCATACCAGACATTTGCATGGACCGAATTCAAATCCAGCAGGTCGTCGCCAATCTCGTACGCAACGCAGTCGATGCTGTGCGTACCCAGGACGGCGAACACCTCATCGACATCGAAATTAGCCGGCATGGGTCGCGCAGCGTCATCGTCAGAGTACGCGACAATGGCCCAGGCATCACACCAGAAGTTGAAAAAAGACTGTTTCAATCCTTCAATACCAGCAAGCCAGACGGGGTCGGGGTCGGCCTTGCCATCTCGAAAACCATTATCACCTCCCATAATGGAGACATTCGCGGTAGAAACAGGGCACAAGGAGGCGCAGAATTTTATTTCATCCTGCCAATCGATTCCAAGGCAGAGGAAACCAGTTCATAATATCAAAATCTTAGGACATAAAACAACGAGACAATGATGAGACAATGATGAAACCGAACATAAATACAAAAACTGTTTGCGTCATTGATGACGACGATGCCGTACGCGATTCCCTGCAAGCCCTGCTGGGGGTGAACGGCTCGAATGTCACAACCTTTCCAGATGCCCGCAGTTTTCTTGAAACCTACAAACCGGAAAATATCAGCTGCGCACTCATCGATGTACGCATGCCTGGCATTGACGGCATTGAGCTGCTTGAACTACTTGTCAAGCGCGGTAATCTTCCCCCCATCGTCATCATCACCGGACATGGGGAAGTGGAAATGGCCGTGCGGGCCATGAAAATCGGAGCCTTCGACTTTATCGAAAAACCATTCGAGCCCGACGCCCTGATTGAACGGGTCAATGCCGCCATTCGCTGGGGTGAAAGCAATTCTGCCAAAAAACGAAAGGTCAGTGAAGCACAGGCGCAACTGACATCTTTGACACCGCGCGAAATGGACGTTCTCAAATGCTTGCTTGCCGGATTATCGAACAAGGCTATCGCCGCTAAAATGGAGCTGTCTCCACGCACAGTTGAAGTTCACCGGGCGCATATTATGGAAAAAACCGGTGTGGAAAGCCTGTCGCATCTTGTGCGTTTGTGTCTGTTGGCGGGGGTCGAACCCGACGATCAAACCCCGCAATAAAAAGAGGAAAAAAATAACAGCCCACAATGGTTATTATTTTCCTGAATTGCTATTCTCTTGGCTCAAGTATCTTGACCGTTTACTTTACGATTGAGTTCCTTGATCGCTTCCAGCACTTCTGAAAACTGGGGATGAATGTGTAGCAAAACGCGGTAGGCCTGCAGAGCGCTACGACGATCACCAATTTCCTGCATGACCAGAGCCAACCCGTGCAATGCCTGAAAATGTTTGGAATCAAGCGCCAATGTATGGCGCAATTTCATCAAGGATTTTTCGAATTCCTTTTTCATGAAATGTACCATGGCGCGTTTGTTCCAGCCCTCGGCATAGCGAGGTCGCAATTCAATCACGCGGTCGAGCAGCTCTTCGGCAACCACGAAATCTTCTTGCTCCATGGCGAGAATGGCATTTTGCATGATGAAGTCGATATTGTCATCCCCGGACGTCAACCAGACCTGCTCAATCGCATCGGCTATGGGCTTGGCAATTTGAATTGACGAGGCGCCGCGCAAACGACGATAGAGCCGATCAAGCAGCGGCTTGCGCTCTTTAATCGTCATGTGCTCGGGCAAGGAGATCACTGTTCCTTGTTCCATCATGGTCAAAGGAGCGTTATCGACGATATATCCCGAAAAGGGAGCCGAGAGCCCGGCCACCGGGCCAGCATTGGTTTGTTGGGTAAGCAATACAAAAAGGCATAGGCTCAAAACTGCCACCCTGCCTTTATGACCGACGAGATACAAACGGGCATGTGATTCGCCGTTTTTCATGCATCAAAGATACCGGCGCAAAGATAGCAAGGTCAATAAAGCAGTCTGATTTCAATCTTTTGCACAGAGCTTTCCTGTCCATAAGCCAAAAATCGTTGCGGTAGAGGCACAGGTTTTAAAGCGCGAGACAGAACGCAAAAACACACCCAACCCCGCAAAAGGGCAGAATGTGCTGCACAATATGTCAATAAATCACATTTCCATCTGCCTCAATGAGGCAATGACTAGCCTTGGCGAGCCTTGAAACGAGGATTCGTTTTATTGATGATATAAAGGCGGCCACGACGCCGGATAATGCGATTATCGCGATGACGTCCGCGCAGTGATTTAAGAGAATTCCTGATCTTCATGTCGCTTGACTTCACTTTTAACTTGCTTGGCCCGTTTTCGGCGGCGCTCCCGCAACACCCCCGAATAAGGCGTTTATAGATAATTTATCGATCGCATTATCGTCAATTCAAAAACCAACCGATTTTTGAATGGTGGGCGCGGTAGGGATTGAACCTACGACCCCCTCGATGTCACCGAGGTGCTCTCCCACTGAGCTACGCGCCCTCAACGAATTCATCGATAAAGCTTCGTAAATCTGTTGAAGGGATTTCTATATCGGGTATGAAGCTAAAGTGCAAGTGAGGAAACACTTTTCCGCGCAGACAAATTGATCATCTGCGCGGCAAGGTCACGTCAGGCGAAAAACCACTAATCTTCTTGGGCCATGCGCTCGACTTCGCGCACCAGATCGCGCAAATGAAAGGGCTTGGATAGCACTTTGGCGTCTTTTGGCGCATTGCTGTCAGGGTTAAGGGCAACTGCTGCAAAACCAGTGATAAACATGATCTTGATATCAGGATCGAATTCAGCGGCCCTACGGGCCAGCTCAATACCATCCATTTCCGGCATCACGATATCTGTTAACAGCAATGTAAAGGGCTCTTCGCACAACCGCTCATAAGCCTCCAGCCCGTTGCCGAATGCCACAACATCATAACCGGCTTTTTTGAGTTCACGCTCGAGAAAACCGCGCATATCATCATCATCTTCAGCCAGAAGGATACGTTGCATGCTCATTTTCCGGGGTTCATTTACCGCCATCTTTTTCCTGCCTCTGTTTTCGCTACCACTTAAACCCTTAGCTGGTGAGCAGGTCTCCCCTCCCACAATGTGATACAAGCAACCTAACAGGTCACTGGCATCTGGTCACATACCTTATGCGCATAACCATAACAAATAATGTAACCAACAGACTAACGGCTCCCTTACAGATCCAGACCAGGCACGCCAAGTGCCGCAAATGAAGCACCCTGACGCCTGTTTGAACCTAACTCACTCTACGCAAACAAACCAAATCGTTAAAAAATATCACGGGAAAACCCTGTCCATAACTTCGGGGTTTTCATGTTAATTCCCAACAGGCTTTGTTTTAGGTGAAAATTCGGGCTAAAACAGGGTCTGAAACCGGCGATATAGAGGCCGGCACCAACAAATTCGGGCCCTATCAAATGGCATCACAAGAACAAAAGACCATCGAGGAACATTTCCAGCCGGCCTTTGTGCTTGAGAAACCGCCGTGCGAGGCGTCCCCCTTTATCTTCAGCTCTCCTCATAGTGGCCAAATATACCCGGCCGCTTTTCTGCAAAGCTCCAAACTGACACCAACCCAGTTGCGCAGTTCTGAAGATGCTTATGTGAACGAGCTGTTTGCCCATGTCGTAGATCAAGGGGCGCATTTCATACATGCTTTAGTGCCTCGCGCCTATCTCGATCTCAACCGTCATCCCCATGAACTTGATCCAAAACTTTTTGCATCAACACTCCCAGATTTCGCCATGCGCGATTCGATCAAGGTCAAAAGCGGCCTGGGGGTCATTGCCCGCATTGTCTCGGAAGGCCAAGAGATCTACACGAATAAACTCGATTTCGATGACGCTCAAACGCGCATTAATAGCCTCTATTTCCCCTATCACAAAGCATTGCGCGATCTGATAGCAGGCGCGCAAACCAGTCATCGACATGCCATATTGATCGATTGCCATTCTATGCCCTCAGGCAATCTTCCAGGCTTTCAGGACATTCCCCCCGACTTTGTGCTTGGCAATCTGTTTGACAAAAGTTGCGATTATGAACTCACCCATCTGCTGCGTGCACAACTGCAATCAATGGGCTACCATGTCAGCGTCAACAAGCCATATGCGGGGGGTTATGTAACAAAGGAATATGGCAGACCACAAAATGGCGTGCACGTCTTGCAGATAGAGATCAATCGACGCCTCTATTTAAATGAGCAAAGCCTGGCGAAAACCAACGACTTTGAGGAGCTGCGCTCCAATTTGCAGATATTGACAAAAAAGCTCATAAATTCGCTGCCTGAGCTATCATTTGGCACCTCCCTCGCCGCCGAATAGCACGTTGGGAACCTGCCCTTGGCAAGGCGCACGCCCGGTTCAATAAATCGCTGGAACAGCACCAAAAAAAAGATCGCAAGAGGAAACTTGCGACCTTTTCTCACACAGAGAGGAAATAATCCAACTTGGGATCATCCATACTGCCACGATATGAGACAATCCACTTGTTGAGATAATTTCAGAATATAAAGTGATACGTGATTCGGCAACCAATAATCAGCCATATGTGCTAATTTTACACTACATGTTACCTTATAGCACCATGCAAAAACCACAATTGCACCACAGAAAGACCCTATTTTATGCGAGACCAACTTTCCGGAGAGACCACTAGTCATATAAATACCACTGACTTATCGGATTTCGAACCGGTTCTTCATGAGCTTGCTGATTGTTCAGCAAATGTCATCATGCCATTTTTTCGCTCCAAACTGGATGTCGAAGAAAAGCACGAAAAGGGCATCTATGACCCAGTGACAGAAGCCGACCGGGGGGCCGAACAGGTCATGCGCGCGCTCATTACAAAGCGCTTTGAAGATCATGGTATTATCGGCGAAGAATTTCCAAACAAGGACCCGGATGCCGATTTATGCTGGGTTTTCGATCCCATTGATGGCACCCGCGCCTTTATCATCGGCGCCCCCACCTGGGGCACGCTGATCGGGCTGTCTCACAAGGGCCAACCGCGCCTTGGCATGATGAACCAACCCTTCACAAGGGAGCGCTTCTGGGGCGGCGACAATGGCGCGTTTTATCGCTGCGGTGATCAAGAACCCAGGCGCCTGGCGACAAGCTGCGCTGATGAGCTTTCACAGGCCGTTCTCTCAAGCACTGCTCCCGAACATTTTTCCAACCGGGGCGGCTGGGAAAAGTTCCAGTCCCTCTCAAACCAGACCCGCATGACCCGCTACGGATATGATTGTTATGCCTACTGCCTCTTGTCTATGGGGTTGGTCGATATTGTCGCCGAAGCGGGGTTGGCGACCTATGATATCGCACCGCTTATTCCCATTATAAAGGCGGCTGGCGGTATTGTCACGACCTGGGATAATGGCGATCCAGCCCAAGGGGGAGAAATCCTGGCCAGCGCCAATCAAGCACTGCATGACAAGGCCCTGGCAGCCCTTGCCAAGTCCTGAATATCAGACAACTTAGTCTTCCCATTCCTTGGTGCCAGGAATGAATTTATCGAAGGCGGCCCAAAATTCCTCACGAAACGTCTGACGCTCCTGCATGATTTCATGGCGCGCGCCCGGTATATCGGTAAGACGGCACATGCGCGCCTGCGTTGCAAATTTTTGAATGGCTTCCGAGGAAACGATCTGATCATCGGCGGCTGAAAACATCAAAACCGGTACCTTGATACGCCCGGGGAAACCGGGGTCACTCATTTGTTTCATGGCGCGAAACGCGGCATACAGCCAGCCATTGGTGGGAGATCCGGTTCCCAGATAGGGCGCAGCATCCAATACCTTGCCATATCGCTCATAGCGCACTCGGTCGGAGGTCAGCACATTTCCTTCAAACTCTTGCTGTTCGACCATCAAATCGCTGCCGCCGGGCACATAAACGTCTGAAAAACCGGCGATCGACGCCGCCTCAACAAAAAAGCGCGCCAACCCAGGTGACACCGGCAAATTCATAAGTTCCAGCATGGGCGAAACCATCACCACACGCTCGAATTGGCAGCTCTCATAAGCCGTGTTGCGCAGCAATATATTGGCCCCCATCGAGTGAGCCAGAGCAAAAAAGGGTGCCGGACAATCAGGGAGCAAAACCTGCTTTACGAAACTCTGCAAGTCAGCATCATATTCTTTAAAATCAGTAACATGGCCCTTGCGCGGATTGGCCAGCTCCCGGTCAGATCCCCCCTGACCGCGCCAGTCAAAAATCGCCACGGTGAAGCCACGGCGGCGCAGATCCGAGATGGTCTCACTATATTTCTCAATATATTCTCCGCGTCCAGGTAAAATACACACCGTCGCAAAGCGCTGCTCACTGGTGCCGCGCCACAAAGCATAGCGAAGCGACACACCATTGCTGCTGGTGATAAACCCGACCTTGCCATCGGCCGGGATGGGATTTTCTGGAACAGCAACAAGTTCCGCTTGGCGCTGCGGCACTGGATTTTTAAGCGAAGGCACACCCGCCTTGAACAGGTTCTGCCCCGCATTGAGCAGGTTCTGCACGTCTAGTTTCATGCCAATCCACCGTTTATCACCAGGCTCACAGACAGTCAGCGCCCTGGATTAAATCAAAAATTCAGCAGGCCACAAACAGGCGCAATCAGAACTTAGTGAGGCGTCAATCCCGTTATTTGGAGCGCGGCACCAAGCCGGTCAGTTTCCAGTCAAAATCCCGAAATTCCATGATTGCCGTGACATCAGATGTGTCGATAGCTGGATCTTTGGCAACGCCCACTTCCATCGTGCCAATGCCGGTATAGGCAAAGCGTTTGATATTGGCCAGACCATAGGAAGGAGAGGAAGAAGTGGAAGGCTTGTCAGCCATTTCAGGCTCTTTTTTCTTCATCATCCCACCGAGCTTGTCGCCGGCCATTTCACGCACTTTTTTATTGCCGAGCAAGCCGCCTAAAATACCGCCTGAGCCACCTTTGTCACCGCCGCCAAGCAGTTTGCCAAGCATGCCGCCGCCGCCGCTATCACCGCCGCCAGCAAGGGCACCAAGCCCTCCCAGCTTACCCGCCTGTTTTGATACGATTTCACTCACTGCGCTCGACACATCGCCGCCATGCGCCATCACCTGCGCCAGCCCCTTGGGCGTGACAACAGCCTTGAGAGCCGCATCAATGATCTGGGGCATCAAGGCGCCCGTCAACCCTTTTGCGCCGCCACCCATGGCTTTTTCGACTTCACTGGCGACTGCTGGTCGCAAAGATGTACGCATGGAATCCCAGTCGATTTTACGCTCCAGGAGCCCTGTATCAGCGGATTGCATACCGCCATAAATCTGATAAGCGGAATAGGCAGGCCAAGCGACCCAGCCGCCGATAAAGACGGCAAGTAGCAAGAACAGTATACGAAGCATGATAGACCCTTCCCCGAAATAGTAATCAATGGAACTTCCAGTTTCCTCACCATAGTCATCGGGATTGAAATAGGCAAATCGAATAAAAAGCTTGTGAGCCGCGCGGCTATTTGCGCGCTCTGGCTCTTGCGATTATGATCTGGAGGGAACAAAACCTGGATCAGTTAAACAAAGCTTTAAGCTGTTCTTCATCGATTTCCTCGTCGGGGGAGGCTGCATCAAAGATATCATCTATCGCGTCTTCAGACAAAAGCTCGACAGTGTTTGTGCTTTGCGGTGCGAGCTGATCCTCATTGGTGGCTGGTGCAAAGGGGTCCTCTTCGAGCAGTGCATCAATATTATCCTGCGCCAAAGCATCCTCATGCATTTGCGGGCCGTTCAATAAATGACCATCTGGACGCTCGTCTGACATTATGGCATTGCCGGTATTGACTTCGCCTGCCAGTTCTTCATCTTCAGACAAACCCCATATTTCGATCATCGAGTTGATCCGCGCTTCAAGATATTGCAGAACCCGTACGACTTTGGTGGTGCGCTGGCCAGTGATATCCTGAAAAGAACAGGCCATATATATTTCGGTGGCATTATTGTCGATCTCTTCACAGGCGGCCTCTTCAACACCTGCTTCGCGCAGTCGCCAAGCCACTTCCTGAATTTTCTCAGCGGCTTGAAGAATATCATTGGTAGCTTTTTCAGTAGACTGAACAATGGCGTCCATTTCACCCGCCGCAACCGACATATGGTCACTGTCCCCATCGGTGCGCATGGCGGCGATTTCCGACCTTGTTTTGGAAATGGCCTTGGCCATTTCCAGAATATCCATACGAGCATGATCAAAAACCGGACCTTTTTGCTGCTCCATCACAGCTGTGTGCAGTTTTTCCACGGCTTGCAATATTTTGTCAGTATCACTACCAGCAGCCGGCGAGGATATTCCTTCAGCCATCATCATCGTGCTGGCGGAAACAGCATCGCCCCCATTGCGGCGCAGATATTCGGTCAAAAAATTGCGCCCACGCACTGTTTGCAGCAAGGCAGTTTCCAGTGCCTGATATTCATCTCGATCAAGCTGATCAGCATCATATGTTTGCGCTGCCTCGACGACCGCCTTGGAATTGTTCATAACACTCTCTATCAATGACCTTCAATGCCGTGCGCTATGCTCCGATAGGAATCAGATCAGTTTAAGCGCATGCCTCCTAATCTAGTTATGACCAATCACCGTTAAGCTAAAATGAACAAACCCACCGAACCCGCTATGAAACCTAAAAACCCGCGTAAAGACGCGATGGAGCTGGCGATCAGGCTAGCCAGTTTTTATGGTGCTGTGTTTTTGCTAGTGGGGATAATTCTCCCATTTTTCCCCGTATGGCTAAAATCGAGGGGTCTTGACGAGGTCGAAATCAGTTTTATTCTCGCAGCTCCTTTGCTGACTCGTCTGATTTTCACCCCCATCATTTCATTTCTCGCCGATCATCTGGGAGATCGACGCCGCGTGCTCATTGGGCTGACCTGGGGATCATTTTTGTCGCTACTGGCCTTTGTACCGTTACAGGGGTTCTGGCCGCTTTTAATCGTCTCCGCATTGTTTGGCATATTCTGGACATCTGTGATGCCGCTCACTGAATCAATTGCCATGTCCGAGGTTAAACTGGCGGGACTTGATTATGGCCGCATCCGCCTATGGGGATCCTTGACCTTCATTATTGCCAGTCTGGTCGGCGGCGCCCTCATCGATCGCTGGGGTGATGGGCTGATCTTGTATATGATGCTGGCCGCCATTCTCATTACCATCGTCAGCGCCTACGCTCTCCCCATTGGCACCAGTAAAAGGCAGATGGAAAAAGCCGCCCCCCTACCGCCGATCCATTGGCTTGATGCCCTGCAACTCATGCGCTCAAAACTGTTCATCCTGTTTTTGATGACCTCAGCAGGTATTCAGGCAACCCATGCCATTCTTTATGGCTTTGGCACCCTGCACTGGCAAAGTCTCAATATTGCCGCTGGCGTCATTGGAGCGTTGTGGGCGGTTGGCGTGCTTGCCGAGGTGACCCTGTTCGCATGGTCAGCCCCCCTACTAGCCCGTTTTGGTCCCACAAAATTATTGATCTTTGCCGCCCTTGGCGCGGTTGTCCGTTGGATCATCACGGCGTTTGATCCCCCCTTATATATTTTATTTCCCGTGCAAATTTTACATGCCCTGTCATTTGGAGCCGCACATCTTGGGGCCATCCATTTTATCGCGCAAGCAGTGCCCGAACAATATTCTGCGACCGGCCAGGGGCTCTATGCCGCCTTTGCCATGGGCGTCATCATGGGCATCATGACAATGATTTCTGGATCGCTTTATGCAAGCCTTGGCCCGCATGCCTATCTGGTCATGGCATTGCTGGCAGCTGTATCGCTTGTTGGTGCGCTGTTGCTCCATAAACAATGGCAGGGCGAACAGATTATCGGCAATGGAATAAAATGACCTCGCCGGTCTGGCGTCCTGCTCGGACAGAGCCAAGGGATAATCCCTTGGAACCCATTTGTTGAAGGAAGTTTGTATGGATAAAGTCTCACAATTATTGAAATTTTCAAATCAGGTTGCATCAGATATGGATGGATTTTTTGATAAAAAAGGCCCTGGAAAAGGGAACACGTCCACAAATGACTACATAAAAGCCCTTGGTAACCAAATGGAGGCCCAGTTTGGCGAAGACTATAGTCAAAAAAATATTTGCGGAGAAAATAGTTCAGCAGTTGACTTCTACTTCCCTGACGAGGGGATTGCCGTCGAAATATCTCTGGGTTTAAAATATCCCAACTCCGAATACGAAAAAGATATATTTAAGGTCCTCTTGGCAAAAAGCTTGGGGAAAAATATCAAAAAATTACTATTTATCTCAAAACCCGGGGGTGAGAAAAAAAGCAAACAACCATTCAGGCTAGCTATCCGAAACTGGCTGGATAAAGAGTTTGGAATAGAAATTGAGGTCATCGACCTCACCCCCCAAACTTAAAAAATGGGGTCTGGGGACCAGTCCCCAGCGCTGTCTGCGCAAGACATCCACCTTCCTGACTCTCGCTACCGCACACAAGTGCCGCTGGTGGCGAAGCGGTATTTCTCGCCTTTTTGCGTGACATAGCCGCTGACCGATGTTTTTAGCACTTTGTCGCTTAGCTCAAAGCGCGCGACCGGGTTCCAGCCGGGTGGGACGTTTTTCTTGGAGGTTTTATAGGCCTGCCCATATAACACATCACCTTTGAACCAGAGTTTTGATTTGATGGTCGAATTTTTATTCACCGGGAGACCAAATGTCAGGACAGATTTCGTGTTGCAGTTTTGCGATTGCTTCAGCCAATAATATTTGCCGTCAAATTCGCTGATCACTGTATCGCCCCGACATTTTTCGCCAATGACTTTCTTGCCTTTTCTCATCAAGAAAACATCCCGCGTCAAATAGACATTAGTCTTGAATTGGCACGACCATTTACCAGGCAGGGCGCGCGCTATATCGGGTTGCAACTGGCAGGTTGATGGTCTAGCCGACTTGAGGACATTGATTGCCTCAAGACTTGGCAGATCGGGTGATATTTTTCGGCTGGCGACGCGATTATATTCATCAACAGCCCGACGAGAACCCCGCCCCCAAACACCATCCACCACGCCACTCAAACAGCCAACGCGCTGTAGTTCAGCCTGCATTGTACGGGCCAACCGCTTCATATCTCGCAAACTTTTTGCGGGGCCACGAGCTGGGTCAAGCTTGGGGGGAAGCATGGCAACCACGACCGGCCGCTTGGGCTTTACTGGTTGCGCTGTTTTCGCGCAATTTTTATCGATCCACGATTGAGCAAGTCCGGCATAAAAAGACTGTGCATAGGATTTCTTGAAATGGCGATAGGCCCCGCAGGACCCCACACTGACCGTAGCATTCCAGGCATTTTGCACCTGCGATTGCAGACTATTTCCGGCGTGCTGAGGTCCAGCTCTAGTTGCAACAGCTGGCGCCTCACTACCTTGCTTTGGCTGGAAAATAAAGTCGGAGGTCAATGAAGAGTTCGTCCAGGGCACCTGCTCATGTCCGGTCTCAACCATCACATCCTTGCGCACGCGGCGCAACATCTGCGAAATATCGAGACCCGGCGTTGCAATATGCGCCACCATTGCTTTGGTGAAGGGCGAATATTTACCGGTACCGTCCTGGGCAACGTCCCCCGGTGCCGTCGCATAAGCAACCATCATATCTGATTGCGCCTTGATCCGCGCCAAGCCGCGGCCAATGATCGATGAGCGGGTCTGGAGAGAGCGCGCCAGTTTTTTGGCCAGCGGATTGTCACGGCAGGCATCCAGAAACACCAAAGTGGTTTTTGGTCCCGATTGCATGACATTCAAAATACGATCAAGTCGCACGGTCTGGAATTGCACATCAATTTCAGAACTGATATCAGAATCAACAGGCACCAGATAGTTGCGGCCCTCGATCTGCAAGCCATGACCGGAATAATAGAGCAGACCAACATCAGCGGTGCGTAGTTTTTGATCAAACTTTGAGAGCACCTTGGGCATGTGTTTATATTTTGCGTCAATCGCCGTTATAACATCAAAACCCACCTCTTTGAGGGCTTTGGAAATAGCCACAGCATCATTTTTTGGATTGTTTAAAACGCTGGTATATTCATAAGTAGAGTTGCCAATGACTAACGCGACCCGTTTGGAGGCGGCGCTGGCCGAGACAAACGTACCAAACGTGAAGCCTATCGCGGCACTAATGATCCAAACAGATTTAATCTCGATAATCCCTCAATAGCGATAAAACAAACTATCTCTATCTTACAAGAATTCCAGCCCTGCACAAGACAGTGATCACTTCCCTAGCTATTGCGGCGAAGCCATTCGTCAGCAACATCGCCCATATTTTTGGAGGAGCCATCTTTAATCCACGCCATGAATGCTCGATCAAACCTGAAGTGATCACCGCATTGCACGGTCAAAAAACGTCGTACATTTTGTGTATTTCGGTAAGTAAAAGTAACCGGCGTCGATCGCACTATCTCATCACGATGCCAATCGAATGGGGCCATTGGTTCAATCCCTTCCCATGCGAACTAGCCGCGAATTTCACCGCCCGTTGCCTTGGTCACCGCGGCGATGACGTTGCTGGCCACCTCTTCGATCTGCTTGTCGGTCAAGGTTGCCTCAAAAGGCAATAAGGTCACCTCGATAGCCAGGGATTTTTTGTCAGCGCCAAGCGCCTCCCCTTCAAAACTATCAAACACATTGACTGCCTCGATGAGTTTTTTATCGGCAGATTGAGCGGCGCGTACCACATCAATCGCAGGTGTATCAATACCAACCAGAAACGCGAAATCGCGCTTAACCGGCTGCAGGTCGGTGATTTCGAGCGCCGTGCGCGTATGGCTTGTACCTTTTCGTTTTGGCACGGGCAGATTGTCGATGAACAGCTCGAACCCGGCCATCGCACCAGACACTGCCATTTTACCAAGCATGCCTGGATGCAGTTCGCCAAAATTGGCAAGAATGATTTTGGGACCAAGACGAATGACACCAGAGCGCCCGGGATGATACCAGTCTGGCGCATCTCTGGTAACCTGAACCCTGTTCGTATCGACACCAAGCTGGCACAGAAGCGCCATGCAATCGGCCTTCACGTCAAACAGATCAACGCTGTCGGCATTACCAGACCAATGACGCCCCGACCCGTCCATACCATTTTGGCCAAAGCGGATACCGCAGGCACTAACATATTGATCATCTGGCTGATCGCCGCGATAAGACTGCCCAACTTCAAACAGGGCAGCATCCATGACACCACGTGCGCGATTGCGTTTGATAGCGCCAAGCAGTCCTGGCATTAGGCTGGGGCGCATACTCGACATATCACTGGAAATAGGGTTCGCCAGTTCCACAGCATCGGCGCCACCGCCAAACAAGCTTGCATGCGTGCGCGCAATAAAGGAATAGGTAACGGCTTCAACGAGCCCGCGTCCGGCCAATAATCTGCGCGCCCGCGACACTCGCTTCTGGCGGATCGTCAATACGGGCTTGGCAACGCCGGATAAAGTTCGCAAAGGTGTGGTCGGGATATTATCGACCCCATAAATACGCACAACCTCTTCAACAAGATCAGCGGGGCCATGCACATCAGGGCGCCATTCAGGCACCTTTACTTTCATACCATCGCCCTTGGTTTTGACTTTAAAACCAAGATCTTCGAGTATTTTTTCGATTTTCTTTTCACTAAGAGCGGCACCCGTCAAGCGCTTGAACTGTTTTTTTGCTTCCAGCTCAATGGTCAGTTTTCGCAAGGGGGCAGTACCAGCAATCTCGATCTTGCTGGGTGCGCCGCCGCAAAGATCCAAAACCATTTGCGTGGCCAGATGCAGCCCATCTTCCACCGAGGATGGGTCAACGCCGCGCTCAAAGCGATAGCGCGCGTCAGACATCAAATTGAGCCGCCGCCCCGTCATCGCCGTATTAATGGGATCGAACCAGGCACTCTCGATAAACATACTGGTCGTATCGCTCGTACAGCCAGTATCGACGCCGCCCATAATGCCGCCAAGACCAAGGACGCTGCTATCATCAGCAATCACGCACATGCGCTCATCGACTTTATAGGCCTCGCCATCAAGGGCTAAAAACTGTTCGCCGCTCTGCCCGGCTCTGGCCCGAATATGCCCCTTCAGCTTGTCAGCATCATAAACATGCAAGGGACGTCCACGGTCATAGGAAATATAATTGGTCATATCGACCAGCGCATTGATGGGACGAAGACCTACCGCTTTAAGGCGCTGTTGCAACCAGTCTGGAGAGGGACCATTCTTGACCCCGGTGATCAAGCGGCCAGCAAACACGGGGCATTGATCGGGATTATCCAACTTGATCTTGATCGGACAGTCGCCCTTGCCCTTGGTCTCTGTGAGCGGGTCTTTTTTAAGCTTGCCAAGCCCGGCTGCCACGAGATCGCGAGCCACCCCGCGCACGCCAAGCGCATCGGGGCGGTTCGGCGTGATGGCAATTTCAATGGTCGGATCGTCAAGACCGACAACTTGCGCATACGGGGTGCCGGGTTTGGCATCTGTCTTCAGGTCGATGATGCCATCATGCTCAAGCGACAATTCAAGCTCGCGCTCCGAGCACATCATGCCAAAGCTTTCAACGCCTCGGATCTTGGCCTTTTTAAGAGTCATGTCGATGCCGGACACATAAGTACCAACCGGCGCGAACGCCCCTTTCAAACCCTTGCGGGCATTGGGTGCACCACAAACAACTTGCACGGATCCATTGCCGGTATCAACGCTCAAGACCTGCAGCTTGTCAGCGTCAGGATGGGGCTGCGCGTCCAACACTTCGCCAATCACAAAGGCAGCGAATTTTTGCGCTGGATCATCAATGCCCTCAACCTCCAGTCCGGTGATCGTCAAGGCATCACATATCTCTTCAAGTGACGCCTTGGTATCCAGATGTTCCTTCAACCAACTCAATGTGAATTTCATATCTCAAATCCTTGGTGAAAGTCGCGAAGGTTATTTCGCGCCGACCTCTAGCTTATAAGTGGCATGGCAAGCGACGCAGTTATTCATAAGAGCACTAAGTTTCTTGATCACCTGACCGGCATCGCCGATATCGGATGCCTCCATTGCCAGCTCATCAAAGGCTTTATGGGTCGGATGGCCCATCTGCTTAAAACCAAGCGGCAATTTGCGTGGCAAGGAACCAGGCATGGTTGCGGTCGCAGCGGCCCCCGCGGCTTTGGCTCCCTCGGCTACCTTTTTCATGTCTTTTTCGTCAATGCCTTCGATGACCTGCTGCACGGCGGTCAAAAAACCGCGCATCTCGGTAAGGACAAAATCTCGCTCTCCCTCAGTGAGCACAATCGCCGTGCGGCCATCAGTGGCCGTCGCCACCGAACCCTTGATAAAAAACAGATAAACCAGTCCGCCGATCACCAACCATGATGCAAGCAATGCTGCCCAAAGAAATTTCATATTATGTTCCTTTTTGATTTTAGATTGTTCTAGGAGCCAAGTCCGCCCGCGAGAGTGGGCACATCGAGCACCCCGAACCCGTAATGTTTCAGCCAGCGCATATCGCCTGCAAAGAATTCGCGCAAATCGGGTGCGCCATATTTCAGCATGGCCAACCGATCGATACCAACGCCAAACGCAAAGCCCTGTAATTGATCTGGATCATAGCCAACGGCTTTCAGGACATTGGGATGAACCATGCCGCAGCCAAGGATCTCCATCCACTCGTCGCCCTCGCCTATCCGCACCTCATTGCCAACTCTTTTATAGCGAACGTCTACTTCCATCGAAGGTTCGGTAAACGGGAAATGATTGGCGCGAAAGCGCATCTGCACATTATCAACCTCAAAAAAGGCTTTTAGAAATTCTTCCAGTACCCACTTCAAATGACCCATATGGGTTTCTTCGTCGATCACTAGTCCCTCGACTTGATGAAACATCGGCGTATGGGTTTGATCACTGTCAATGCGGTAAACGCGGCCCGGCGCAATGATACGGATCGGCGGCTTACGCGACAACATGGTTCTGATCTGCACGGGGCTGGTATGAGTGCGCAAAACAAGACTTGAGCCATCGGCGCGTTTGGGGAAATAGAACGTATCTTGCTCTTGCCGTGCCGGGTGTTCGGCAGGAATATTAAGAGCCGTAAAATTGTGGAAATCGTCTTCAATATCGGGACCCTCGGCGATATCAAAACCCATATCGGCAAAAATCTCATTGATCTCGTCCATGACTTGCGAAATAGGGTGAATGCGGCCCTCGGCCATGGGTCCTGTGCGCACAGAAAGCGTCACATCGGCGCTTTCGGAGGCCAGCCGCGCGGCAAGCGCAATATCTGCAAGCGCCGTTTTCTTGTCGCCAAGCGCCTGATTGAGTGCCTGTTTGACGCCATTGACCTGCTGGCCAAAGCTTTTGCGCTCTTGCGGCGGCAATTGCCCAAGCCCCTTCATCAAAGCCGAAACACTGCCTTTTTTGCCTAGCGCCGAGACACGTATACTTTCAAGATCAGCGAGATCATCGCTGGCCTTGATGGCCGCAAGAATTTGAGTTTCCAGCTGCTTGATTTCCGACATGTCCTGCACCCCAATTGCCGTAACCGCAAGGTGCCAATAGCAAAGCGTATTGCACCCTGCGCAATCGAAACTCTTATTTCAGCGCCGCTTTAGCCTGATCGACGAGAGCGTTAAAGCCATCGACATCATGAACGGCAAGATCAGCCAGAACCTTGCGGTCAACTTCGATACCAGCCTTGGCCAAACCGTTCATAAACGGTCCATATGTCATGGCGTTATCGGTATAGGCACGAACCCCAGCATTGATGCGCTGGATCCACAGCGAGCGGAAATTCCGTTTTCTGACCTTACGGTCACGATAAGCATATTGGCCGGCTTTTTCCACGGCCTGATTGGCAATGCGGAAAGTATTTTTGCGGCGGCCATAATAGCCTTTGGCGGCTTTGATAATTTTACGGTGGCGGGCGTGAGTTGTAACGCCTCTTTTTACACGTGACATGAACGTCTCCTCAAACTTGGGAAATTAAAATCTGCAGAAATTTAAAATCGAAAACCTAGCCGTATGGCATGAATTTCTTGATGATTCTGGCATCACAATCAGCGAGCAATGTTGTGCCCCGCGCATTGCGAATAAATTTCTTGGATCTCTTCATCATGCCGTGCTGTTTACCAGCCTGGCCACCACGGACTTTGCCTTTGGAGGTCAGTTTGAAGCGTTTTTTCACGCCACTTTTTGTTTTCATCTTGGGCATTTGCGTCATCTCCGATCAGATATGGGATAAGCGTGAGGCCCGCCGCTATAGGCAGAACCAACCCAAATATCCCTGATTTGCGCTTAAAGAACGGCCACGGCATGCCCCGCCGGACTGTTCAGGAAGAGGTTTTATAGTGGTTTTGAGGCGGGCTGACAAGCAAAGTCTTGGGAAAGCCCAGAGAAAGCCCTGAGAAAACCATGGGAAAGTTTGGGCAAAGTCTTCACGATAGATGAAGACCAGCTCTTGCGGCCAGACGCAACAGGCCCTAAACAATCGTTTATGGCTCATAAAACACCCCGCAAATTACATATCGCACTTGCCCAGCTCAACCCGACCGTTGGCGACCTGGACGGCAATGCCAAACAGGCAAAAAAAGCCTTTAAAGAGGCGCAAAAAGCCTCTTGCGATCTAGTGGTGTTCACCGAGCTGTTTATCACGGGTTACCCCCCCGAAGACCTGATCCTCAAACCATCTTTTCAAAAAGCCGCCATGGACGCCATAAAGACCCTCGCAAAACTCACCAAAGACAGCGAAACAATGATGCTGATCGGCACGCCATGGCGCGAAGATAACAAGCTCTATAACGCCGTTGCGCTGCTTGCAGATGGCAAGGTCAAACAACTGGTGTTCAAGCGCGATCTGCCGAACTATTCGGTATTTGATGAAAAACGGGTTTTTGATACCGGCCCCCTGCCAGAACCCATCGAGATCAAAGGGGTCAAGCTTGGTACACCCATTTGCGAAGATATCTGGAGCAATGGCGATATTTGTGGCCATCTTGCCAAGCAGGGTGCGCAAATCCTTGTGGTCCCCAATGGCTCGCCGTTTAGCGCTGACAAGCAAGTGGCCCGCCAACAAATTGCCGAGCAACGCATAAAGGAAACGGGCCTGCCCTTACTCTATGTCAATCAAGTGGGCGGACAAGATGAACTGGTATTTGACGGCGGCTCCTTTATTCGTAACGCCGATCAAAGCCTCGCCTTGCAAGGCCCGGACTTTGCCCCTGCCCTGCTGATCTCCAACTGGACCAGAAGTGGCAAGGACTGGGTATGTGAAGAAGCCGACAAGCAAAGCTGGGCCAATGGCGAGGGCGCGATCTACGCAGCATTAGTGCTGGGCTTGCGCGACTATGTTGAGAAAAATGGTTTTCCAGGGGTCGTGCTGGGCTTGTCGGGGGGCGTCGATAGCGCCATTTGCGCAGCCATCGCCGTTGATGCACTGGGACCGTCCCGCGTCTATTGCGTTATGCTGCCATATCACTATACCTCGGATGAAAGCCTCAAGGATGCCCAAGACTGCGCCAAGGCCCTCGATGTTCCCTATGACGCCCTGCCCATCGAAAAACCCGTGACAGGTTTTTTGCAAGAGCTGGCACCGCTTGTCAAGGATCACAAAACTGACGTGACCGAGGAAAATCTGCAATCACGCACCAGAGGCGTGATGCTCATGGCCATCTCCAACAAGTTCAATCTGATGCTGGTGACCACGGGTAACAAATCGGAAATGTCCGTGGGATACGCGACGATCTACGGCGACATGAACGGCGGCTTCAACCCCATCAAGGACGTCTATAAAATGCAGGTGTTTGCCTTGTGCCGCTGGCGTAACAAACATCGACCCAAAGGAGCGCTTGGCCCGGATGGTATTGTCATACCGCAAAATATCATCACCAAACCGCCCTCCGCCGAGCTACGAGAAGATCAGCGCGACGATGACAGCCTGCCGCCCTATGAAGTGCTCGACGATATTCTGGAAGGTCTTGTGGAACGCGAAATGTCAGTGGCAGAAATTATCGACAAGGGCCACGATAAAGACGTGGTCAAAAAGATCGAGCATCTTTTATATATCGCGGAATATAAACGCCGCCAGGCCGCGCCGGGTATCAAGATCACCAGCCGCAATTTTGGCCGCGATCGCCGCTACCCCATCACCAACAAATTTCGTGACCCTGTTTAAACTGGTCGTCAGCCGATGATCTCGTCATGGAACACATCAACCAGACCAAGAGTCTGTAAAAAGGTCGATATGCTCTCGCCGATGCCATCGCCTCCGGTATAAACCAGTTGATTTGAAATCATCGAGGCGCCTGTGCACGGGCGCTCACTTGCTTGCGATACTACCACCTCGGTCTGACGCGCAATGGCAGCAGCCGGGTCAATATAAGTGACCTGCCACGGGGCAACCTCGCGCATCAGATCTGTCAGCAGCGGGTAATGGGTACAGCCAAGCGCGATGCAATCTGTGCGCTCCTCGCCTATTGTAACAAAGGCTGGCGCAATCTCATGGCGCAGCTTGTCCTCATCGACCTTTTCGCCGCGCATAAACTGTTCGGCAAGCCCCGCCAGATTGCGTGACCCCACAAGCGTCACCTCACACGAGCCGGCATAGCGCTTCACGAGCTCACGCGTATAGTCCTGCGCCACAGTGGCCGGAGTGGCCAGAACCGAGAACAGCTTCGAGCGTGATTGCTGGGCTGCGACCTTGATGGCTGGCACTGTGCCAATGAACGGCACGTCAAAATGATCTCGCAGGGAAGCCAGAGCAATGGTGCTCGCCGTATTACAGGCGATCACACAAACATCGGGGTTCTCGCGCTCAATCAAGCGATCAAACAATACCAGTAGCCGTGTTATCAGCTCGTCTTTGTGAAGATTGCCGTAGGGAAATGCATCCGTATCGGCGACGTAGAGATAGTGCGCATCTGGAAGTGCGGCACGCAGCTCGCGGTAAACCGTCAAGCCACCAAGCCCGGAATCAAAGACAATGATTTTTGGGGTTTTTAGCGCCGTCACGATCCCATCAGCCTTACTTGTCTTTTTTAGCCGTTTTTTCTTGCTTGGCAGGCTTATCTTTTTTGGCCATTTTTTCAGGCAAAGGATTGGCTTTCAAATATTTTTCGATCTGCGCCCTGACTTTGACCTGCTGTTCAGGCGTGCAGATCTGGACTTTCTTTTTCTTCTCGTCTTTTTTGGCATTATCTTCGGAAATCGTCACATTGCCTGTCAGCCACATGACCGTAAACAGGTGTAATTGATTGAGATAGACGATTTGCTTGCGCGACCATTTTTTGGTGTTCATTTCCAATTTCATCATGGTGCGATAATTGGCTTTTTGCAGCTTTGGCATTTTACAGATCTGCGCATGTGCAGAACGCCTTGCCACCATAATGACCCTGCGGGCATCATCAAGCGGCACTTGTGCTTCGTCGCGCTTGGTTTTATCGATGGGAACTTCCTTGCCATCCTTGCCTTTGATTTTGTCAGGCATGATTGCCCAGGTCAGGCTCATAAGATATTTGACAGCCTTACTGGAAAGCTGCTTCTTGGGCTCCGCGCCAACAGCTGCTTGTGGCAAGCTCGCGCTGACGACAAGCACCATCCCAAAAGCTGCGATCACAGTATTGACACTGCGCCAAACAGAGCGGGTGTGGAGTTCAGAATCGGCATTTTTATTTCTATGCATTATCATGCTCATATTTTTTTGGCCCCTGGCATATTCGATGGTGCTCACTTTAATACCCCAATGATCAACTCTGTCGTTGTTCAAATGCAAGCAGAATTGATCAGTACCATACCCCCAACTTTTTATGTGTGCTATTCGTCATCGCACAAAGACGGCGGGAATAAGGCAGCCCCTAATCCTTATGTTTTTTACTAACAGGACCTCGTGACAAAGAGGACACTATACCACGCAGGCTGCGCACATCTTGTTCCGTTGCCTGCAGTCTGTGAAACATATGTCGCAGGTTACGCACCATATTGGGGCGCTTTTCTGGCGGCCACAAAAAACCTGCATGATCGAGCTCTTTTTCCAGATGTTCGAAAAAACCGATCAGTTCTTTTTTGGTGGCAGGGCGAGTGTCCTTGGCCGCCATGCCCATACCCTCGCCATCCATGCCATCAAATTCGGTTTTGCGCCCTAGCGTCACCTTGCTGCCCTGCTTGAACCATTCATAGCCCATCAATAAAACCGCCTGGGCAATATTGATACTGGCAAAATCAGGGTTCACTGGCGCCATGCAAATCGCATCGCTCAAGGCGATCTCATCATTATTGAGCCCCCAGCGCTCGCGTCCAAACATCAGGCCAGAGCGCCCCTCTCCCTCTTTGCTGCGTTGATGGATCTGGCGCGCCGCCGATTGTGGCGACACCACGGGTTTATGCATGTCACGCGGCCGCGCCGTTGTCGCATAAACATAGGTCAAATCGCCCACAGCTTCTTCCATACTGTCATAGACAATGGCATTTTGGGTAACAAACAATGCCCCCGCCGCCGCCTTGTCAGCACTCTCGGAGGGCCAGCCATCACGCGGGCGCACCAGCCGCAATTCCTGCAAGCCAAAATTTGCCATGGCCCGCGCGGCCGTGCCGATATTCTCGCCAAGCTGCGGTTCGGCCAATATCACCACAGGGGCAAGGGGATTATTTTTAATTTTTGTGGGTTCTGACATGAGAGGGTCTTAGCAGGATGTTCTCCCGATGAGCAATTGCCTTTCCCTAAAATTTTGGGAACCTATTTCGGCGTGCTCGCGTTTATGGGGTATAGGCGAGTGAACAGGCCGGACTGGGTGAGATAAAACGAACTGACCCACGCCCTTCGAGGCCGACGCCTATATTGAAAAACATCACAGAACTAAAAAAGGAACGTCTTATGTTAAAGACCTCAATAATATCGCTTGCCCTGGTAACTGGATTTGCAGGATCCGCCATTGCCGAGATGGCCAGCCCGACCGAACCGCCAAAAGGCAGCTATCAACAAGTGAGCAAGCTCGTAAAACTGCCAAGTTTTTTGCCCGGCATGGGCTCGCTATATGTGAACCCAAAAACTCTGCCTGCTGGACCTTTCGCCGCCTATGGCAGAGACGGCAAGCTGGTAAGTAGCATCTATATGATCCCTATGAAGGATATGCAGGCCAAGAAAAAATTCTCAAATCTCGGGGTTGCTGGTCAAAAAGCCCGTTCAGTAGATTTTTATTATAATGCAGGCCATCCAGGTGTCGCCGAACCCCACTATCACGTCGTGATTTGGCATGTCGACCCTAAAACCGCCAAGGTCAAATAAATGATTTCGCGCAGAAATCTTTTGAAGTCAGGGGGGCTATTTGCAGCCTTCCTGACTCTTGGGCAAAGCCAATCCGCCAAAGCTTCAGCCATCAGTAAAACTCATATTATCAAGATGGAAAGTGACGAGGATGGCGCACGCGTGTGGTTTGATCCCGTCGGTCTTTACATTGAACCGGGGGACAAGATCCGCTTTGTTGTGCATCACAACACACATACCGTTGCCTCGTACCATCCTGACAATGAAGGGCGCAGCTTGCGCATTCCACAAAAGGCAAAGTCCTGGAACAGCGGCTATCTGGTGGAGCCTGGAGATCATTTTGAAATCACGTTGAGCGTCCCAGGCGTTTACGATTATTATTGTGAACCCCACGAATTCGCAGGGATGGCAGGTCGAATTATTGTTGGAAAAATCTCTGGACCAGGCGCCAGACGCTATGACTATTTCAAGGACTTAAAAGGCAAACCGAATTGGCAAAGCGTCCCAGACCCCGTGCGTTGTATCCTACCCGATCCAACGATCATTCTAAACGAGAAAACGGTGAGGTATGACTTGGAAAAAATGATCGCTAAATGTGCTATTTAGGACCAATGGCAAATAGCTTCATTCTGGATGATAACGCCATGCCGGCGAATAGTCCCCTAAGTGCCCCCAAAAATTTGGTTCACGAAACGGGCTTGATCAAGCACCGAACAAAAAAGGGCGCAAATAAATTGCACCCTTTTTAATCCACACAATGAAAAGCAGCTTATCTAAAACCCCTAAAACAGGCGTTTACTGGCTGGCTTGTAGGTATATGCGCGATCCTTGCCAATACCATATGACCAGGGCAGACCGGCATTTTTCCAACCATTGACCGTGCGTTTGCCACTGGCATCGAAGTCGCCTTCATAGCCATCAACAATGCTGTAGACTTTTGTGTATCCATGTTCGGCCAGTCGATTGGCGGCGATGGCGCTACCCTTGCCATTGCGGCACATGACAAAAATGACGGGATCTTCACCAAGCTTTTTGCGGGCAATCAGGTCAGCGATCGCTGGAACAAAATGCTCATTATCAACGCGCTGATAGTTTTTGCCGTTTTTGGCAAGCACCGTCGTGAACGGCTTGATGGGAATATTGGCATCCGCTACATCCGGCATGCCTAAAAAATTCACCTCGGCGCGAGTGCGCACGTCAAGAAACAGTATTTTTGGATTTTGTGTTTTGAAACGATGCCCCTCGCTGGATGTCAAATAGAGACCAAGCTCTGTAGTTTTTGACAAGGACAGCTCAAACACATCGCTCGCAGTTTCATAGTCCTGCGCGCCAGCCGGGGCTGTCAGCAAGATGATTGCCAGGACACCAGCGGCTGCACGGCTCACAAAACCAGCGCCAAATTTCATTTTTCCGTTTACATTCTGTCTCATAAGCTTGCTCATCTTCATTCTCCATGCGCAATTTTCACGTTCATCAGAATCAAACTCAAACTTTACTATGACCAAAAATATCATAATATTCGCATTTGTGAATACGTAGTATTGCATAGCAGCTATATGCAAAATGATATAGCTGGCCCTAGCGGTATGTTTTTATGTAATATTTTCATAAATAACGCGCTATATCAGGCATCAATACAGCCGTCTTTAAAGCTCAAACATGTGCATAATCATCGCCTCAAGCCTGAATGCGTTGCTATTTTGCCCTGCCATACCGGGGCCGTAACGCTCATCGTCGGCAAAAAAATCTTCAATGCCCAGCGCTTGGCAAGCCCTGCGGCACTCGTTATGGTGCGCACAAAACCAAATCCTTCCTATTGAATATAAAGGTCTCCCCCTATGTCAAAAATCAAGGTAGCGAACCCCATTGTCGAGCTCGACGGCGATGAAATGACCCGCATCATCTGGCATTTTATCCGCGACAAGCTCGTCCATCCCTATCTTGATCTCGATCTCAAATATTATGATCTGGGCATGAAATCGCGCGATGATACCGATGATCAGATCACCATTGATGCCGCGCACGCCATCCAGAAATATGGCGTGGGCGTTAAATGCGCCACCATCACCCCGGATGAAGACCGTGTCGAAGAGTTTGGCCTTAAAAAAATGTGGCGATCCCCCAATGGCACGATCCGCAATATTCTGGGCGGCGTCGTTTTTCGCGAACCCATCATCTGTCACAATGTGCCGCGCCTTGTGCCCGGCTGGACGCAGCCCATGATCATTGGCCGCCATGCATACGGCGATCAATATCGCGCCACGGATTTTCGTGTACCCGGCAAAGGCAAGCTGACAATGAAATGGGAAGCCGAAGACGGGTCGCAAACGATCGAACATGAAGTGTTTGATTTCCCCGAAAGCGGTATCGCCATGGGCATGTATAATCTTGATCAATCGATCCGCGATTTTGCGCGTGCCAGCATGAACTATGGTCTAAAGCGCAAGTTCCCCGTTTATCTGTCCACCAAAAACACCATCCTCAAAGCCTATGATGGTCAGTTCAAGGACCTGTTCCAGGAAGTGTTTGATGCCGAATTCAAGGAAAAATTCGAGGAAGCCGGCCTCACCTATGAGCATCGCCTGATCGATGACATGGTCGCCGCCGCCCTCAAATGGTCCGGCGGTTTCCTGTGGGCCTGTAAAAACTATGATGGCGACGTGCAGTCCGACACCGTTGCGCAAGGGTTCGGCTCACTGGGTCTGATGACCTCGGCGCTGGTCACACCCGACGGCAAAATCATGGAAGCCGAAGCTGCACATGGCACCGTGACGCGACATTTCCGCATGCACGAAAAAGGCGAAGAAACCAGCACCAATTCCACCGCCAGCATTTTCGCCTGGACACAAGGCATCAAACACCGCGGCAAACTCGACGACAATCAAGAGCTGATCCGTTTCGGCACCACACTGGAAGAAGTCGTCGTCGACACCATCCAAAGCGGCCACATGACCAAAGATCTGGCGCTCCTCGTTGGCGATCAACAAGCCTGGCTGTCAACCACCGGTTTCTTGGACAAAATCGACGAAAATTTGCAAGAAGCAATGGGCAAGGATGGGGCTTAAACTCATGGACCATTCACAACAATCCGTTTCTGCACTTTGGCTGATTGAACAAGCCGGGGCCACAACACCGCCTCGCATTATCGATGTGCGCAAAATGCCAGCTTTTGAAGCCTCTGGGCAGATCGTGCGCGGGGCTTGCTGGCATGATCATGAAAATGTCGAGAGCTGGGCCAGCCAATATCAAACCGGCGACGAGCTCATCGTCTATTGTGTGCATGGTCACGAAGTCAGCCAGAATGCCGTTGCCAAACTATGCTCGCTTGGGTTTAATGCCCGCTTTGTCGAAGGCGGATTTGCCGCCTATGAAGCAGCTGGCGGCAAGATTGCACAAGCACAAAAAGATGCGCAAACATAGCAATCCCTACCACCAGCCAAGCAGTCTTCCCCCAAGCACGATCTGGCAGGCCCAGCTGACCAGATAGACCGGCGTGCGCATCCATGGCACCGCAGTTACATAGATGACATAGTGAGCGGCTCGCGCAACGAAATAAACCAGCGCCGCTTGCGCCGTCAGACTGTCCCCTGCATTGGTCAGATGGATAATGATCGCCAGTAAACCAAACACCACCAGATTTTCAACGGCATTTGTGTGGGCGCGTATCGCTCGCTGGGCGAACGGCGCCAGTGTTGGCTCATCATGGCGCGGATCGCGAAAAGCCTTGTAGGGTTTCATCTCGATAATGCGCTGCAATATGTGTGGTGCCCACATCACAGAGGTCATGACAGCCGTAGCGCTCGTCCAATAAAGTTCGGGAGAGAGGGAATTCATAAATTTGCTCCTTGCGATTGATCTTGATGTGGAGCAGCATGAGCACAAATGAGAATTTTGTGAAGTACGCAGTAATATTGCCACTAGTGTCCTATTTTACACCATGCGTGTTTTGGTCGGTTGGGGCGTATTTTGGGAGAAGAGAACATGCGCAAACAGCGTCACCAGCAATATATTGAATGTCCGGTGGAAGCGACCCTCGATATTATCGGCGGTAAATGGAAGGGTGTGATCCTGTTTATTTTGCTGGAAGAGACAAAGCGCTTTAACGAGCTGCAAAAAATGCTCACCAAGGTCACCCAGCGCACCTTGACCAATCAGCTGCGTGAACTGGAGCATGATGGTCTTGTGCACCGGAAAGTCTATGCGCAGGTGCCGCCAAAAGTTGAATACAGCCTGACCCCATTGGGCCGCTCGCTGGAACCAGTATTGCAGCATATGAAAAACTGGGGACTGGAATTTATCCAGAACGCTGCCAACTAAAATGCACTGCCTTTCAAATTATTCCCGGAAAGAATTTTTATGGATACCCAAACACCACCCCAAACCCCCGCGACATGGCGCAAAGTTCTGGCCGCCATTTTTGATTTTTTTACCGCATTTATCTTCTCTGGAGTGGTCGTTGGCAAACTGACCGGCGGCATGACCGAAGGTGGTTTCGAACTCAATGGTGCTCCGGCCATAGCGGTTTTTGCCATGATCGCCGCCTATTTTATCATCGGCAGAAAATTCCTCGGCGGTACACTCTGGCAACGCATCTTCAAGGCCTGAGCACACCAGACAAAAAAAAGAGACCCAGGGGTGATAAAACCGGGTCTCTTTCTTTTTGTCGGTTCTAACTAAGAACCTTATGTCTGCCCTACCGCTTACGCTGTATGAGGGCTTTATGACAAACTCTAACGCTACTGCCGCATTTTGGGATTGAAAAACCGTAGGAGCAATTTCTCAATCAAAAATACTTTTGTTCAACGCCTCGAATTCGTTGGACGGGGGTGAGTTTGTAGGAGTTTTTTTCTCGCCCCGAAAAGTGCTTGTCATTTCTAATTTGGCCTATCGCTTGCGCTAATTGTGGCCGGTCGTCTCTGTGTAAGAACTGTGTGTGTAAGTAAGTTTTGTTAGCCAACAAGCGGGGATAGAGCAAGAGCCATCGGAAGAGCGACCAAGCCGCTTGCCATCGTTAATGCTACCAATGTCATATTAAAATCGCTCATCAAATATCCCCTGATTTGTTAACTGCCGCCTCGTGTTTGGCGATGAACAGAACCTACCTCCGATTCGTGATCAGGGCATGGCGCAAATGTGGCAACTTAATGAATGGTTAACGGCGCGGAGCGCCGGTTTATATGTCTCGTAATATTTGTCTCCCCCCTACTCTCCAGGCTGTGTCCTGGGAGTGCGATAAAGATCAATCACCCATCTGCCAATGCGGCCAAGGTCGCGGCCAATACCCAGCAAGCTTGGCACCAGCACCAGCACAAGGATGGTGGCGGTGAGCAGGCCAAACACCATAGTGATGGCCATCGGGATCAAGAACGCCGCTTGTCGGCTGGTTTCAAACATCAAGGGGGTGAGACCCACAATGGTGGTGAGCGAGGTCAGCACAACGGCGCGCAAGCGATCTTTAGAGGCACCAATCGAGGCCTCCATCATGCTTTGCCCTTGGTCCAGGCGCTCCTTGGCGGTCGAGACAAGAATGATGCTGTCATTGACCAAAATACCCGAAAGCCCCAACAGGCCGATCATGCTGATCATGGTGAGATTGATGCCCATGATCATATGCCCGAAAACGGCGCCGACAATCCCGAAAGGAATGATCGCCATCACCGCTAACGGCTTGGCATAGTGTCCAAATACCCAGGCCAGAATAATGTAAATAAGCGCCAAAGCTACCAGTGCGCCCTTCTTCATATCCTTGAAATTTCGTTTGCGTTCTTCTGCGGCACCCGAATATTCGTATCGCACTCCATAGTCTGCCATGATCTGCGGCATCACCTTGGTGTCGAGCTCGTTCGTCAACTGCGGCACTTCCATTTGATCACTGTCAAGATCTGCTGTCACCGAGACAATGCGTTGACCTTCATCATGCTTGATAATCGAAAAACCAGCCTTTTCAGTGATCGAGACGATCTCCGTCAAAGGCACACTTATGCCTACGGGGCTGCGCAGATAGAGCTGTTCCAAAACACCCAGTCCGCGAGACTTCTGCTCTCGCTTGACGCGCACGGTAATTTCCTCGTCGCCCCTTGCAAAACGCATGGCAATCGCCCCTTGAAAAGCGTTGCGTACTTTGGTGCCGACACTTTGCGCGGTGAAGCCAAGGGCCCGCCCACGCGACGTCAACTCCATAACAAGTTCAGGCTTGCCATAAGGCAAATCATCTTCCACCGCCGATACGCCGGGGAACGCGGTCAACAATGGTTTCAACGCTTCGGCGGCTTTTTTCATTTGCCGTACCGTGCCGCCCGTCAGCTGGATATGCACATCCTTGCCACCTGGACCATGACGCCGGGCTGAAAGGGTCAAGCGCTCCACACCAGCTATCTTTGGTCGCGATTTTCGCCAGACCCGAATAAACCGGCGCGCCGTCAAGACACCTTTTTTATTTTGTCCCGCGGACAGATCCTCGCCCCCTGTCAAGCGCGTCCAGTATTGTGCGAGCCGGCTTGGTTTCGAGCGGGTTTCGCTTGAAGTCAGTTGCACTTCGATTTCGGCCAGATTGTCACCACGATCGCGCCCGATAGAGCCAATAGTGGTAAAACTTGATGTGATGAAAGTGCCTTTGCTACCGGCGACTTTTTTTTCAGCGCGATACAAGGAGCGATCAAGTTCCCGCAAAGCGGAGATTTGTTGATCGCGCGGTGTGCCCACCGCAAATTCAACGCTCATGCGCAACTGTTCAGGTGGCGGAGAGGGAAAACGGCGCACGTGGATATGCCCACCCGCAATCAGGCCGATGACAATGAACATGGAAATCAGCGACAGGGTCAATGTGGAATAGCGCCAATTATAAGACAGCGTCACAAACCGATTGAACGGCCCCTCGCGAAAGCGATCAAAATGGCGATCGAACCAGCTGCGAAAACGTCCCGGTTTTTCCTGCATTTTACCAAAGCCATGACGCAAATGCCCCGGCAGTATGAAAAAACACTCGATGATCGAGGCGATCAGCACCGCTAGCACGACCTTTGGCATAGTGCCCATAATATCGCCGAGGCGGCCGCTGATAAGGGTCATGGGCAAAAATGAGGCCATGGTGGTCAAGGTGGCGGCTGATACTGGCGTCAACATGCGCCCCGCCCCCGCTATCGAGGCCTCAAGGCGGCTATCTCCCATGCCCTGCCTTGTGGCCGTGTGTTCCCCCACCACAATCGCATCATCAACGATAATGCCAAGCATCATGATGAGCGCGAACATGGACACCATATTGATGCTCTGGCCGGTAAAATACATCACCGAAAAGGTTGCCATCAAGGCAACGGGAATACCGGCCGCGACCCAAAAGGCGATCCGCGCATTCAGAAACAAAAATAATATCACCAACACCAGGATCAGTCCCTGCGCGCCGTTCTTGATCAAGATATTAAGCCGATTACCCACATGATCACCGCGCACATTATAGAGCTGCACCTGTAAATTAGGCGGCAAGGTCGGGCG
>JAJRQA010000252.1 GCA_024280475.1 Alphaproteobacteria bacterium | reverse complement strand
TCTTGGCGTGATAATAGGTCTAACATGGGTACCATCATGTTTTATTTGGATGGTAGCTTCGTGGAATATACTTCCTAGCGATCCACCAGCGAAACAAATGTTTTTTGGCTTCGTTGCGCTATTCTTTTTGTTTATGGGCACAGCAGTTATAAAAATGATGGTGATTATAATGGATCATTATGTGAATGACGATGATACTATTGATATTCAGTATCTGTAGTACCGGAATTTGGTGGCTTGTGAGGTGTGTTTGCGATGTTAAAGAAGACCATGAAATCCGCATCAGCCGGGGGCGCGGTCTTTTTGACTTTGGCCAATCCGGTCAATCTGTTGTTTGTCATTCTGCTTTTTGTGGCAGGATTTGCCCTGTTTAATGAGCAGATCATCCTTGTTGGCTTCATATCGACGCTGGCTTTGCTTATGGTTGCGGTTGCAGCTGGACTATTGGCCATGTTTTTTGTCGGCTCCAACACGACATTATCATCGCGCGGATTTGCGATTTTCCTCGGGCTAGCCTTGGTGGTTCCCACCGCGATCTGGTCTTTTGAAATTTTCAATGATATTGCCGCCAATCAATGGATCTATGTCGTAGAACTGGTGGTCATCATGCTGGTTTGTTCGTTCGTACTGGTGCCTCGTCTGCGCGAGGTCTTTCGCGCCAAGGGTGTTATGGCGTAGCGTCAATCGTGTAAAAAGACATCATGATACAGGGCGAGGAATATGAGCAAACATGAGCGTGCCGCCAATATATTCTGGTTTGTGCTGATTGTCGGGTCGTTTGTAGCGGGTAGTGTTTTTGGGATTTTCGTCGGGTCGCTCGTTTTCATGGCCCAGGGGCCAGCTAATCTCAACATTATGGACGTTCCGCTCACCTTTGGCATGGGTGTCGTTGGCGGGATCATACCATGCTTTATCGCCGCGATATTGTGTTATGGCTGGGTCATGTTGCGGGGGTCTTTTTCATATCTTGCAGCTGCCTTCATTGGTTTATTCGCCTCATACCTGTTTTTCTTAATCCCGCCAGCTCTTGAGGGTATGCCACCATTCGAGTGGCAAACACTGATCGATATTTTGAAACTTCCCGCCTGGCTTTCGCTCCCGTCCGCTCTCGCCACCCGCTGGCTGATGGGCCGCTTCGCTTTGTTGCGCTCAGATTTAATTTGAAATAAACACTCGCTTAACCCGGTTCTGTGATAGTCCTGGCAGGAACAAAGAGTGAAAATGTGACCGGTGATCCCGACATCTTGCGTCATACCCGCGAAGGCGGGTATCCATAACCACAGGTCTGGCAATTTGGGATCGGAATTGGCAGGCTGATTGATTGCTATTTAAAAGGGTAGGGAGTATGGATCCCTGCCTTCGCAGGGATGACAACAAAGAATAGCTGGCGAAAGGTGATAAGTCGTGGTGGAAGATGCAGACAGGAAATTGCTGGATGGGGAGCGGTCACAAGAGGACGAGCTTGAGGCATCGCTGCGGCCACAAGTGCTCGATGATTTTGTCGGGCAAGAATTGGCGCGGGCCAATCTGCGGGTGTTTATCGAGAGCGCCAAACAGCGCAAGGATGCGCTGGATCACGTTTTGTTTCATGGCCCTCCCGGCCTTGGCAAAACCACCCTTGCGCAGATCATGTCGCGCGAGCTTGGTGTAAATTTCAGAGCCACATCTGGCCCGGTCATACAAAAGGCTGGCGACCTTGCCGCCTTGCTCACCAATCTTGAAGACCGCGATGTCTTGTTCATTGACGAGATCCATCGGCTTAACCCGGCCGTTGAAGAAATTCTCTATCCGGCCATGGAAGATTTTGAGCTTGATCTGATCATTGGTGAGGGACCAGCGGCGCGTTCCGTGCGCATTGATCTGGCCAAATTCACGCTGGTTGGTGCGACCACAAGAGCTGGTTTGCTAACGACACCTTTGCGTGATCGTTTTGGCATTCCGGTACGTCTCAATTTTTATGAAGAACATGAGCTTGAGTTTATCGTGTCGCGCGGTGCACGTGTGCTTGGTGTCGAGATGAGCAAGGATGGAGCGCTGGAAATAGCTCGCCGGGCGCGCGGCACACCAAGGATCGCGGGACGCCTGTTGCGCCGTGTGCGTGATTTTGCTCTGGTTGAAAAGGCTGGCAAGATCGACAAGGCTGTGGCCGACCGCGCCTTGTCGAAACTGGAAGTTGACGCGCGCGGGCTAGATGCGCTCGACCATCGCTATCTCACCTGCATCGCCAAAAACTATGGCGGTGGGCCGGTGGGTATCGAGACCATTGCAGCGGCTTTGTCAGAGCCCCGCGATGCGCTCGAAGAAATTATCGAACCCTATTTGATCCAGCAAGGCTTTGTCGCCCGCACCCCGCGCGGCCGCGTCCTCACCGGCCACGCCTTCAAACATATGGGCCTCACCCCACCCGCCAGCAGCAAAGGCCAGTTCGGGCTTTTTGAGGAGTAGGGGGGTGGGGGATGATATCCCCCACATTGCCGCTTTAACGGCACATCTGCGCAGAACCCAGCCGACGCTCCTAATGGTCTTCGGGGACGCCCTGCCAGAGCATTTGATAGCCTAGTTCATAGGTTTCGTCGCAAAACTCTGCGAGCTTTTCGAATTTTTCTTTGAACAGCTTATCGGCATGGGATTTTTCGTGCTGATCGAAACTCTTCCAAAACGTAACGATGGCGATTTCTCCGGCCTTTATTTTTTCGGCGCCAGACGGGGCCTCATTGTCGGGGCTGACCGAGCCTTCCTTGGAGACGAAGCCGCTGTTCTTGTAGACCTGACCGGCGATAAAACCGCCCTTGTCGTCGCCATAATTATTTTTAACGACATTGCACATCTCGCCAAGTGCCAGCTCGACGTCTTCGATGGTCACCCCGTCTTTCAGATCGACGACGTTGAACATCATGACGCTGCCAAAGGGGATCTCGATTGCTTCGAACATAGATTTTTAATCTCCGTTGTCTGATTGAAAGTTGGTGCATGCTCTACTTAGGACATCTGGCTCGTTGTTTCCAGAGGGTGTGGCACACGGTTTAACAATCTGGCACTGGCAAACGCCGATGGTGGTGATCTTTCTGGCATCAACACGATCAATCCGGGCCTCTGCGCCAAGCGCGAGCAAAAATATATTGACAATAAAAAATTATCAATAACATAATAAAAATTATCGTAATACAGTAAATTAAAACGGAGTTGAAGCTATGAATGAACGAGATATTGTCACTGGGAAAATCATGGCCATTGCGCGCACTGCGGAAATCGCCGCGCTCATTGGCATGCTCATCATTGCGGCCGTGTTCGTTTTCGCTGTTTATTTTCTGGTCGGGGGTGGCGGGCAAGCAGATGTCTATATCAGCCGCGAATTTCTTGACGAGGGGGTGAAGGCCAGCTTTACGATCTCCCAGCGCCTCGTTGCTGCAGGTATAATGTTGTTGCCTGATTTTCTGGGGCTGTTCGCGCTTTATACGGCACGCAAGCTATTTGCGGGATACCAGTGCGGGGAGGTGTTTACGGCACTTGCTGCAACCCGGTTGAAAATGATTGGTTGGGCGCTTGTTTTGCTGGCTCCAGTTTCCCAGGTCGCTGATACCATTGGTATTTACTACATCAACAGTATTGCCCAACCAAAGCAGGTGCGCATCAATATATCGCTTGAAGATACTCATGTTTATGCCATCGTCTTTGGCCTGCTGATCGTTGTGGTTGGTTATGTGATGTATGAAGCTGTGCGCATTTCAGATGAAAACAAGCGGTTTGTTTAGCATTGCCAAAAGATTGCGCGGAGGATCTCATGCCTATTATTATTACGCTGGATGTGATGCTGGCAAAACGAAAAATGCGCTCCAAGGAGTTGGCGGGGCTGGTGGGCATTACCGTCCAGAACATCTCTTTGTTGAAATCGGGCAAGGTAAAGGGCGTGCGTTTTGAGACGCTGGCGCGGATTTGTCAGGTACTTGATTGCCAGCCCGGAGATATTCTTAGCTATGAGATGGGGGAAGTAGACAGCTCTGTTTAGGATTTATATACGCTTCAAATCAAAGTTACTGGTGAAATGGCGTGATAATTGCTACCATGATTTTGTTAGTATTCGTTGTATCGTATCAGTAGTAGCGTAAAAAGGGGACCAGTTATGTCGAGCAATCGCCTGCGTGGAATGATCTCACTGTGTTTTTTAAGTTTAATATTTGTTTTTGGTGGCGGCAATAGTTCTGCAAATGCAGCTGCCGTGGTTGCCAAGGTTGATTTGTCCAGCCAGAAAATGAACGTTTTTGTAAACGGCAAAAAGAAGTATAGCTGGAGCATCGCCTCCGGCAAGCGGGGCTGGCGCACTCCAACCGGGAGCTTTACGCCAATCACCACCTATCGTGCCCGTTATGTGAAAAGATGGAACATGACCTTGCCCTATGCGGTTGTTCTGACATCTGGCGGGATCGCTGTTCACGGCTCCAACGGCCCTATGGGTAGCCCACGCTCCCATGGCTGTATCCGTCTAAGCGTCGCCAATGCTGCAAAATTCTACGGTTTGGTTGGAAAATATGGTAAATGGGGCACCAAAGTCACGGTGCGCCGCTAGTTGGCGTTCGATTGCCAACGCGCCTTGAAGCCAGCTTGGAATTGATATCACAAACCCGCCTTCATCTTGAGCGATGGAGGCGGGTTTGTGTTTTGTTTGGAATTATAATTTAGAGGGTTTCTTTAAGCCTCTTCCCACGCCGTTTGAAAATCTTTAGGCTGATAGAGGATGTAATTTTTCCCGAAGCCAAGCCGATCATCGATTTTTTCAAGGGTGGCCTTGATATGACAGAACAAGCCAGTACAAAAGTCTTCATCTCCTATTCGCGCAAAGATATGGGATTTGCTGATGGTCTGGCGCGCTTGCTCGATGAAAAGGGCTTTGAAGTACTCATAGATCGCCAGGACATCAAGCCCGGCGAGCCTTGGGAACAGCGCATTTACAACCTCATCAATCAGGCCGATACGGTGATTTTTCTCATCACCACACATTCTGTCCGCTCGCCTATCTGCAACAAGGAAGTCGCCTACGCAGACGGTTTGAACAAACGTTTCATCCCCTTGCTGCGTGAACAGCCTGTTGATCAAATGGGGCAACCTCTCGCAGTCCCCAAGGCTTTGTCACGCATCAATTATATCAATGTTACGCCAGACAGCAATTTCCAAACATCCATTATGGCTCTTTTGGCCGCGCTGAAAGATGATCTGGAATGGGTGCGAGAGCATACAAGACTGGGAGAGCTGGCTTTGCGCTGGCAAAAATCTGGTGAACACACAGCGCAGCTATTGCGCGGCAAGGACCTCGGGTTTGCCGAGGAGTGGTTGCGTAATGTCCCGCGTAAGGCGCGCCAACCATCCGATCTTCACTACATCTTTATCACACAAAGCCGACGGTCCGCGAAATTTCGCCAACGCTCATGGTATGCGGGCAGTGCGGCGTTGCTTTTGGCCACCATTATTGGCGGGACAATGATATATTGGGAGCAAAAAAAGACCTTCATGGCCGAGCAGCAACAATTGGCTAAAGAGGTTCAAACTCAACTGAAAAAGGGTGATATTGTCACCGCCGCGTTGCTGGCGATAGAAGCGGTTCCGGAGGGCCGTTGGGCCTCTTTGCGCAAGACCGAGACGGTTGGTGAAATCGCACTATATGCCAGTCTTCATCGAGGGCCGGGAATGCGAAATCCCTTCAACCATAGTGATGAGATCACCATGGCAAGAATGAGTGTCAACGGGAAATGGCTGGCCACGGCATCAAAGGATCGTACGGCGCGGTTATGGGACGTTGAGACAGGTCGTCAACATACCGTATTTTCCGGCCATTTTGATGAATTGACTTCTCTCGCGCTGAGCTTTGATGGCACATTTCTGATCACGGGTTCAAAGGATCGAACGGCAAGGCTCTGGAATACTGCAACTGGGCAGTTACACTCGGTGCTCATTGGCCATGGTGACAGCGTGACCGGGGTCTCGTTTGATCGCTCTGGTGAGCGCGTGCTTACAGTTTCCAAAGACGGGACGGCGAGGGTTTGGGAGACGTCAACGGGGCGGTGGGTCAGCACATTGAAGGCGACAATTAACCTGTTGCAACCAAACGAGTTGCGGTTTGTTGGCTTTGTGCGAAATGGATCGGCTATTTTGATGGTTGAACAATTCGCTCATGAGCGTTCGGCCCGTCTCTGGGATTTTGAAAACGGAAAGATTATCAGGGATCTGGCCAAATTCGAGGCTGACAATATCGAATATGGCCCGAATGGCAAAAGGGTCGTTGTGTATGAATCAAGCCGTAAAATTTGGTTGGCGGATGCCTTGACGGGTAAGAAAATTGTTGATCTGCGTCAGCCCGGCTCGACACGCGGTAATCAGCAGATCGTATTCCATCCATCAGGGTC
>JAJRQA010000251.1 GCA_024280475.1 Alphaproteobacteria bacterium | reverse complement strand
TAGGAGACGAAATATTCCACGGCATTATTGGGAAAGAAATTTTTGAACTCCCCATAGAGCTGCGCCGCCAGGGTCTTGTTAGGGGCCAGAATAAGCGCCGGGCGCTGAGTGCGCTCAATCACCTGCGCCATGGTGTAAGTTTTTCCAGATCCGGTCACCCCCAGCAAAACCTGGGTCTTTTCTTTGGTGGCGATGCCCTCCAACAGTTCCTGGATGGCGGTCGGTTGATCTCCCTTAGGCTCAAATTCGGAGGTTAAATCAAAGCGCACACCACCTTCGGATTTTTCCAGATGCGCAGGGCGGTAAGTCACCACCTCGCTTTCATTGCGGCCCGTGCGCTCGCGCCCACGCTCGCCAATAACCAGCGGATGGCCAGAAATAAGCGGCTGCGCCACATCGGTAAAACCGGAGAGAGGAATGGGTTCAATTTTTGCCATAAGGGGGAATATGCGCTATCGGCGCACAAATTTCCAGAGCAGAAGAAAATGTCTTCGCAGACCGCGCCGGGGACTGGTCCCCAACCCCCGACACAGGGGATTCCGTGCACATGAAAACCGCGTTTGTGGCGCTGAACCTAAAGATAAAAGGCATCGTCCTGCGAATTGGCGGGTGCGCGCCTTGGTGCCGGTTGCGGCTGATCACGGACAATGATTTCTTTGTTATAATCCGGCAATTTGGACAGACGCCCAAGCACCAGGTTGCGGCGCTCAGAGACGTTGATCGCCGAAAGCTCAGCAACTGTTAGCACGAAATATTTGGCGGAAATCTTTGGCAGGTCCTGGACCAGAATATTTTCAGCAGATAGCTGTATGGAAACATTGTCGAGAATGGGAATGAGATAGCGCAGCAGATCACTAATCCGCGTGGTATTAAGATTGGCTGGAACGCTTGTGATATTCAACAACACCTTTTGCCCATAGGCCTTGATAAAGTCGGCCAGCACGACCAGATAGCGCGTCCGAAAAGAGGTTTTCATCAAAGTGCGAAAATGCACATCTATACAAACCGTTTGTCGACTATCGATAAGATCTCGTTTGCGCAACAGATTGAGCAGGCTGGCGTCCAGCATAAAACAGGCTTTGTCGCGATTGACATCACTCATATTATCAATAGCAGGCATGACGAGAGTTTGCGTCGACGCATCAATGCCGACAAAAGAAACTGCTCCTAGCGTCGCTGAATCTCTTGCCACAACATATTCATCAATCTGGGCATTGTTCAAAATATGATTATATAAATCGCCGATATCAGCCGTTGCCAAATTTACCATATAGCCTCGCAATAAAATAAATAAAAAAATAAGTAGCGGGAGCTTATCCATCGATTATGAACGAGTGGTAAACAGACTATTTGTATAAAATACGTTTCTTTGCAGGCGCAAACCTTCGGCAACGGGAAGGTTTTACGTCTGTCTTTGCCAGACCAGGCATTGATTATTAGCCGGCATTTGATGATCGCTGCGCAATGTCAGACCGATCCCGCTCGCTAACTCGTTGACTTTTTCAAAGTCGCGAATACCACTGAGCGGATCATTTCCCTTCAGCCATTGTTCGAATTGGGCGTTACTGCTGGACGTAAAGGCACCACCATATTTAAAGGGACCATAAAGGATCAAATGCCCCCCCGGCCTTAACGCCCCATCCAGTCCGTGAAACATTTTTTCGACATGCTCCCAGGACATGATGTGGACGCAGTTGGCCGCATATACAGCCTCCACAGGCTGCACCCGCCAGGGATCGTCGGCGACATCCACAACCACTGGCTTGTGGACATTTTCCGGGGCCTGCGCCTCAAGCCTTAGCGACAGCATATCTATATTTTGCGCCTGTTCGCTGGGCTGCCATGCAAGATGGGGCAATTGCTCGGCAAAGAAAACCGCGTGTTGGCCCGTACCGCTACCAATTTCAAGCACGGTTTTGGTGTCGACCAACTCCTCGCGCAATATCGCCACGATCGGCCGCTTGTTGTTTTCACTGGCTTGCGAAAAAGGAAGGTCGCTCATCTGCAATATCTACCGGACCTTGATCGCATAAGCGCTGTCATCAATATGGGCGGCCAGTGAGCTGTCGAGATCGAGTTGCTCGGACAGATAGGACAAAAAACGCTGTTCTTCTCTGGTGTCGGGCTCAATGGCGATACGCGCCGCGGTATAGACTTTGGCGGCCTGTTCCTGCGTCTGCACGCTGGCAATAATATCTTCGACGCTAGCAGGATTATTGAATTCATTGGCCAGAAACTCCATAGCCTCGCCTTCCATCCCGGCCTGCTCCATATTGCCAAGAATATTGCGCTGTTCTTCGCGATCGATCTGACCGTCTGAAGCTGCCGCTGCCACCATAGTACGAATATAAAGAGCTGCATCATCATTTGTCATGGCGTCAACTTCATATCCAGAACCCTCTGGCGGCAAATCCGGCACGCCAAAACCAGCATCATCTTGCCCCCCCTGATGTTGCGCGGGTGTTCCTTGCTGATAATTTTTATAGGCTTTGTAGGCCAGCGAGCCGATCAGGGCGAGGCCTCCCAGACGAGCGGCGCGGCCAACCAGTGAGCGACCTGTTTTGGTGCCCAGCAGCAAACCGCCAAGACCGCCAACAATCGCCCCGGCAGCTGTTTTATTATTGCCAACCAGATCCTTTACGCGGTCCAGAAGATCGCCATATCCCGGCTGGGAAGGGGAGCGTTGCTCATACTGGCTTTCTGATCTGTCGGGTTGGCGTTGTTCTTTATAGCGCGGCTCGCCCGGTTCTTGATGTCGCGACGAACCGCCCCCACCCAATTGCCCGAACAGATCTTCAAGCGGATTACGTGATCGTGTCTGCGTTTGGTCCAAGCGCTGTTCATCATCATAGCGCTGATAGGGATCATCGCGCTCGAAGGAAGAGGACTGCTCCGCCCCCCCTGCCTTTTTCAACTGACCTAGAATATCGCCCATGATATCATTGAGACCGCCGCTTTCACGGGCATTGCGTGTTTGCTCTGAACTACCGGCGACAAGCGCATCTAAAATGGAACGGGCATCAAACATGGTGGAATTTCCTTCAACAAAAACTAGGACGTCAACTGCTCAATAACATATCTAGTGCTTTCACGCAGGCAGCGCAATGCTCCATCACAACTCTATCAGATGGGCATCAGTTTTTCGCGTGAACATCGCCATTTTCATGGCCGTGCTGATGCCCCTCTCCCGAGTCATCCACCGGATCCAGATGTAGATTGAAGACCCAGTTGGCCTTATCGTCCAGTCCCATAATTTCACTCTCGATATGATCGCCAGCATCATGGGCGGTATCCAGCAAAATGCCTCGCTGAAATACCAGATGGGCTTCCACAAAGTGGTTGCTTCCCGCCTTGCGGGTGCGCAAAAAGTGATAGCTGTTGACGTCTGGCTCCGCATTGATAATGGATTTGATCTGCTCAACCATCTCTTCGGCAAGGGCCACGTCCAGCAGGTTGAGCACCCCTTCGCGCAAAATTTCATAGGCGGAATAGATGATATAGATGGCGATCACCGCCCCCACAAACGCATCGATCAGGTGATTGCCAGTCATTTTGACCAGTACCAGCGAAACCAGCACCCCAAGATTGGCATAAAGGTCCGTTTTGTAATGCATGGCATCGGCCTTCACCACCAGATTATTGGTGGCCTTGGCGGTACGCGTCAGATAGATCACCAGCAGAGCCGTGACGCCCAGCGAAAACAGCATCACCCCCATGGACATTTCCAGATGGGTCGTGCCGCCGCCAAGCATGGCCTTGTTGATGGCCTTGTAAAGGATGAACAGGCCCGACATGATAATGACGGTGCCTTCAATGGTCGCGGCCAGTCCTTCGATTTTGCCCAGTCCGTAATTGAACCGCTCACTGGCCGGTTTTTCCGAGCGTGAGATAGCGAAATAGTTGAATGCCGACACCGCCAGATCAAGTGCACTATCAATAGCGCTGGCCAGCACCGCAACCGACCCTGATAGCAAGCCGGCAACCGTCTTGGTGATCACCAGCATCAAGGCAACCAGGCTGGAAATCAGCGTGGCTTTTTTTTCCGCAGTTATTTTTTTGGGTACCGCCATTTTCCTGATGTCTGCCACACTGCCCTCCTTGCAAAACAAAACGGTGGATCAGTTTTGATCCACCGTTTTCAATACGATCTCCAACATACTTGATGCTGCATAAAACTGAAAGACCGAAAAATCCCTAGAACGGAATTTCATCATCCAGTTCTTTCTCAAACGAGCCGCCAGAGGGAGCTGATGAACCACCACCTTGATTGCCCCCAGAGCTCGCTTGGCCACCACTAGAACTACCTTGGCCACCGCCAGAATACTGGTCATTGCCACCATAACCGCCGCCAGCGCTATCGCTCATGCCACCACCCTGACGGGCATCAAGCATAACAAGCGTGCCGCCAAAGTTTTGTAGTACGACTTCGGTGGTATATTTATCCTGACCCTGTTGATCCTGCCATTTGCGGGTCTGAAGGGAGCCTTCCAGATAAACTTTTGAGCCCTTTTTCAGATATTGCTCGACCACCCGACAAAGACCTTCTGAAAAAATGACCACCCGGTGCCATTCTGTTTTTTCACGTTTTTCGCCAGAGGCCTTGTCGCGCCAAGTCTCTGTCGTTGCCACTCTCAGATTAGCGATAGGACGCCCGTCCTGCGTGT
>JAJRQA010000250.1 GCA_024280475.1 Alphaproteobacteria bacterium | reverse complement strand
TAGATAGTGGGGAGGTTTTATCAAAATAGCGTTTAAATGCATCGGTGAGTCCGGGATCGCTTAAGTCAGCCTTATCGCTTAACAAGACAAGATCACGTTCTCTTGACGCATCTTCATGATCAGTTTCAACTAAAAATGGGGCTAGTGATGAGAGGCAGTCTCGGATAGCAGACGTGGCATCACCATAAATTTTTGACTCACCCCAATATAGTTTCAAGAGGCCTTCACTTGTCACATCCGTGTAAACGCCATCTGCCCCGTGGTAGTGCATATCAGAATCAGTCTTCAAATCCATCTTGCACAAGACCTGAGGAAGGCCGAGAAACCGTTCTGCTAATAGAAAAAGCAGCATTTCACCGCCTTCACCCGTCTTTTGAAGGTCTGTAAAGGTGCCAAGAGCGTCATGATACAGAGCGTTTACCGCGCTTGAGGAGTTGAATTTGAGATCCCTTTTACGAGCTTCTTTTAACTTTGCTCTTGGAATTGCGTAGTCGGTCAGAGCATTGCGCATAAATTCTGCTAGCCGCTGAGGCCTCACCCGCCCGTTTCCATCAACTGTTAGGCAGTGACAATGGATTTTGACATTTTTATTTTCGATTTGTACATCACGTTCTATCAATTGTAGGTGAACATCCAATTCCTCTGGATCACCTGAAACAATCTCATACAACTTCTCCTTTGATATACTAGCCAGCTCAGTACTCCTAAATTTGCATTTCAGATCTAATCGTTCGATTCTAATGGATAGATTTATCAAAGGGAAGCAATGGTTGAAATCACAATCGCCGCAGTGGTAAAATAATTGACACAGAAAAGTTCAAATTTTGACAAATCGCGCTGTTTCACGATCAAACCGATAATCAGAAATCGTTCCATCCTTAATCTTCTCAACCGCCTCATCAATCACAAAGAGAGGTACGAGAAACCATTCGCGCGGCATCACAGGTTTCCCAAAACGATCTGTGATCTCAACATCAAGCCGAGCGGTATCAAAGATACGGTGAATAAGATTCTCGAGTTTTGTACGGTTTATATTGTAAAGCTCGTAGGTCGCCACGATCTCAACGTCCGCCATTAAAAATGTTGGATCGAGCTTCGCATTTGCGATACGGCGTTCCACATCACCACCTGTAACACCAATTTTATGCAGAAGTTAACGGTTTTCAGCAACAATTGGATGATCTGATTTGCTGCGCAAGACATAGACTGTACCGCTTGCAAGATCGTCTTCCTCAGTCACATCGGAAAAGAGCGGTCCAGCGGTTGGCTCAGAAATTCTGCGACTGGTATCATCCTTGTAAATCGCGCGTTGAAGAGACCTAAGTAGAATATTGCTTTCTGTCCCATTGGAGTAGATAACGCGCAGCCTGGCATCCATCGCGCCATTGGGAGCTTTAATAGGCTCACCAACTTCTGCGATGTATAAAGTCTGACCGCCAAGGATGAAGAACTCACCTTTCTTGATATCTGCTTTCAGGAAACCCGCATCTTTTCTGATGACACGAGAGATACGAACCGCTGAGTCAAGTTCGTGCTTCACCAGCTCAAAGAGCGGCTTGAAGGCCTCGAAGTCTTCACATCTCTCCCGATTTGCGATTTCTTCGGCAGCACGTATCTCTGCACTGGATCGCACATGGCGCAGTTCTGTGATATCTGCCGTCTCGGCTGCAACGCCGAGTTCTGCCAGAAGCGCATCATCATCAAGTTCGTCCAATTCGGCAGACACCAATATTTCTGCATCAGACAAAAGCCCTTGATGATCCACAGGCTCAAGCAGCGCGCAGCATTCTTTCAACTCGCGCATGCGATCCAGACGCACGGCATAGAGGCGTTCAAAAATATCGTGATCCTCGCCATGAAGTGGCGCAGCCCCATGTTCTTCGACGAAGCGTTGTATTTCCTCAAAACCTGCGATGATGCGTTCTTCACGGGGTGTCCGTTTGGCAGCTTTCTTCGTCTCGACCTCAATACCGAGTTCTTCGAGAAGGGCGTCATCCTCTTGTGTGAACTTAGCCATTTGCAGCCTCTGCTTTCATGCGCGCAAGGAAGGCCACGCCTTCGGCCATGCGCTTTTCCCAGGCATCAGGGGAAGTAATTTCCGGCAGCCGCCCGCGCTCCTGTTTGAATTTCAGGGCGCGTCTGGCAAGCTCGCGCGCATCTTCAGGGCTTAACGACACTTTCTTACCAGAGATGACCGCTGCAACCTGCTTTAGACTCTCTTCGCTCATGGTTTTGGCAAGAATGGCGTAAGCTTCGCCAAAAGGATTGATGCGGTCAATCAGGTCAATATCAAGATCACGCACATCCATGGCGAATTTACGCACGCCATCAATTAGCGCCGTATTGCCGCCCGCCTCACTGTCTTCACGCGAAAGAACGGTCTCTTTGGCTTTCTGGGTCAGATTGAGGGCGGCAATCGCGTGCTGGCGGACAGCCTCGCGATCCTCAATGTCAAGCTCGGGATATTTGGCCTTGATGATCTTGCCCATACACACCACAGTCAATTCCTCAGGCACCAGTTCCTCATCAAACAGGCCGCGCTCAATGTTCGTCTTGTCCTGGACAAAAGCCGTGATCACTTCATTCAGGTCTTCTTGACAAATGCGGGTTGCTTCCTCGCTTTTGGGTTCTACAAGCCCCTTGATCTCGATCTGGAACTGGCCGCTTTCCTCATTGAATCCGACATTACACTTGTCAGAATTATAGCCACCCTCGCCATAATCAAAGCCCTCAGTCGGACCACTGTCTGGGTTTTTGGGCGTGAAATTGAAACGCGGCGCAAGCACCTGCTCCATGAGAAGGCTTGCAGCGATTGCTTTCAGCGTGTCGTTTACGGCCTCGGTTACTGCGCCTTCTGATGCATCAGGTTCCGCAATCAGGTTGGTGAATCGGGCATTGGTCTTGCCCTTGGCATCACGGGTTGCGCGGCCAATGATCTGGATGATCTCGGTCAGGGAAGAGCGATAGCCGATGGTCAGCGCATGCTCGCACCAAATCCAGTCAAAGCCCTCTTTGGCCATACCAAGCGCGATGATGATATCAACGTAACCTCGGTCGCGGTTCATTGCAGGATCACGCAAACTGGCCTGTATTCTGGCTTGATTGTCTGGATCAACCAGATCGGCGATTTTCAACACCCGACCTTCGGGCGTTTTTACAAGTTGGAAACCCGTTGCCGGATCGATGCCTTGCCAGCTATCTGGATCACCACCACCAAGGCTATGCATAATATGCTCGACCTCTTTGATCTTGTCCTTGGTGCTTTCACGCGAATTGACATTTGGGATGTGCAAAATCGTTTTTTGGGTAGGGTCGAGCACCTTCAGCACATCGTCCAGATAGCTCCCCGAATAGAAGTAATAGCCGATGTCCAGCGTCTTGAGATATTCATAGCCGTTCAACTGCTCGTAATAAGTATAGGTAATGGTATCGAATTTGGCCTCATCCTCAGGCGAGAGAACCGGCGCTGCATCACCTCGAAAATAACTGCCCGTCATGGCCACGATATGTGTCTTGTCGCGGGCCATGAAATCAATCAGATGAGCGCCCAGCTTGTTGTCAGCATTGGTACTGACATGGTGAAACTCATCAATGGCAATCAGGCGATCATCGAATACATCAACGCCGAACTTATCCACGGCAAAACGGAATGTGGCGTGGGTGCAGACCAGAATTTTATCACCGCTTTCCAAAAACGCCGCCACCGATTTGACCTTGCCGCCATCCTCACCCGGCGCGTTGCACAGGTTCCATTTTGGCGCGACTTTCCAATCGGTCCAAAATCCGAAATCAGACAGTGGCTCATCGTTAAAACTGGCCCCGATGCTCTTTTCCGGCACCACGATGATGGCCTGCTTCACGCCTTGATTTTCCAGCTTGTCGAGCGCGATGAACATCAGCGCACGAGATTTACCAGAGGCGGGTGGGGATTTGATCAGCAGATATTGCTCGCCGCGTTTTTCATAGGCGCGTTCCTGCATGGCCCGCATGCCCAGCTCATTCGATCTGGTCGAGTTGCCATTGCGGGCATAGGTAACGGAAACAGAGGGTATGGATTTATGGTTGGTCATTACAGCAGCTTCCCTCTTGTCGCTTCAGGAAAAATATTTTGTTGGAATAACTCCTCTATTTCATTCATAGCCGGTTTTACCTTTTCCTTATATTTCTTCCAAGCATCACGTGAAAACTTTCGTCTCTCTTTACCCACATCCTCATCAAGAGATAGATTTTTATCTAGCCAGACAGACCAAATAAGATCGTCGATTTGCTCCAGCTCTTTTTTGATGTCAGGACTGATAAATATTCTGTTTTCGTTGAAATATGTGTGAAAGTTCAAGAAATCTTCATGTGCTCTTTGAAGAGCTTGAAAATCAAGAATTCGGATATATGTCTTGTTTTTATCTTTGGCAGACGAAAGGCTGTCTCTCTCTTTCACAGACAACTTCGAGCTGTCTAACCAATTCGTGAACTCATCGTCATTCATACGGGAGAAATCAGGAATTTCTTTAAGCAGGCTAACTGCACCGCCGAGGCTGGCGTAAGCCCTGTTCAGCCGCCTCCAGATTTCAGGAAATACAGTATATTCATGATCATGCAGCTTCATTTTTCTGACAGCCAATAGTGAAATTTCAGACTTGGCAGCTTCAAGATCTTTGGCAAGTTGATGCTTAAGCCAATTCTCACCCATAAACCGGAAAATACCATAGGCAACCAAAACTCCTCCACCTATGGCCGCAAGAAACTGTCCAAGCAAATCTCCTATTGTCGAAACGGTACTCATTCTGTCCTGCCTTTCTTCGAGGCCTTAGTCGAAGTCATTTTCGTGTACATTTCGAAAAGTTTTTCGAGGCGTTCTGTGTCGTTTTTGAAGCGGCGACCGATATAGATGCGCTCCAGCACTTCGTCATTGCGGTTGTGGGCGGCGCGCAAATTTTCGGGCATGGCGTCGGGCTTGTAGAGATCGGCGATGGTGGCGGGGAAATGCGCCTCGCGGGCCAGCAATATGTTTTGTGCGCAGGTGGTGAGGTCGGCCTTGTTCTTTTCTGTGAGTTTTGGCACGGGAAAAGTGTTCCAGCCAAGGGTGTTGGAGTAGGAAAAATCCGTCCGCATCCGCACGCAAACGGTGCCGATCCAGACCCAATGCAGCCGCGAAGCGATCAGCGCCACATTCCAGAGCGGCGCGTCGTAGAGGGCGTACATTTTGTTTGTAACCACCTCTTTATTATTGAGAAGGCCGCAAGGCAGGTATTCGCGGTTTTCCGAGGTGATAGCCGGAATCCCTATCGTATGGTTTTCCCCGATATTCATCTCGCGCATCTGATGTGCTCTAGCGGCCATTGCATTTGCGCCCTTGTCACGGCTGGCAAGGCGCATGGTGCGCACGCCCTCGATGCGCTTGCGTATGGCGGCGATCTGCAAGGCTTCGTCAAGGTGTTCGTCTTCAATCCAAAGCACATAGCGACAAAGGCCGCGAATGAACTCAGCCGACCCATAAATACGGCGAATGAGGCGGGCACGTTGGTCTGAGGTTAGGCCAAGGTCTTCAAGTTCGGATTCTGTTAAGAGCAGATGCCCGCCATCCACAGGCTTGTTTCCAAAATTCATCTCCTCCGTACCATATTGCGGTTGAGTCGCTTTTCGGATTTCGACATTTGATGCCGCCACCAAATAGGCATTGATATTATCGGCCTCCTTCACCACCGTCTCTCCATCATCGGTCATGGAAAACAGCTGGCGCACCTTGCCCGCATGGTTTGAAACCCCGACAATCACCACGGTAACGCCTGCATTATGGCTGGCCAAATTCGACCATTTGAAGCTGGTATGGGCAAAACTAATCTCATGTCCGGTCTCAAAGATCAGCGGCCAGAGGATCGGCACTTGCTGACCCTGACAGATCGAATTGGTGGACACAAAAGCAGAAACAGCGTTGGTATGGGTGCCATAATCCGCCGCCTTCATGAACCAGCCCGCCACATAATCCAGAGACTTCCAGCTGTTGGTGCGCCCGTCAAAAATCGCCTTCAGGTCTGATTTTTGTTCTCCCGATTGCCATGTTGAACCCAAATAAGGCGGGTTGCCGCAAATATAAGTCTCGCCGCCCTCATTTTCGAAGTCAATTTCTGCCTGATCCAGCGGGCTTTCAAACAGGTCTTCTGCTTTCAGTTTTACCGTTTGCCCCGTCGGCGGGCAGATCGACAGCCAGTCCAGCCGCAGAGCATTACCGCAGGTGATCCAGTTTTGCTGATCGAGCGGCAGAAATTCGGCCAGCGCTTCCTTTTGCCCACGATAAGTGACATCGCACTGATACTCCGCGATGATCAGCGCCAGTCGTGCTATCTCGGCGGGGAAATCGCGCAGCTCGATACCGCGAAAATTGGTTAGCGGGATATCGGTGCGCTGCTCTGGTTCGTCGCGCCTCTGGTTGATCTCAAACTCAATCGCCCGCATTTCCTTATAGGCAATGACCAGAAAATTGCCTGAACCGCAGGCCGGATCAAACACCCTGATTTTCGCCATGCGTTTGCGCAGATTGAGTAGTTTTACCGCACTGTCACCCGCCGCCTCAAGCTTGGCGCGCAGATCATCGAGAAACAAAGGATTGAGCACTTTTAGAATATTGGGCACGCTTGTATAGTGCATCCCCAACGCGCCGCGCTCTTCATCATCCGCCACGGCCTGGATCATCGAGCCGAAAATATCCGGGTTGACCTTGGTCCAGTCGAGCTTGCCGATATGAATGAGATAGGAGCGGGCAATTTTTGAAAAGCCTGGCGTCTCCGTGCTGCCCGAAAACAACCCGCCATTGACATAGGGGAAGACATCGGCCCAGCGCGGCAGCTTGGCGTTGTCGCGCTCTTCAGGTTTGGTGTTCATGGCGCGGAACAACTCGCTGATGATCTCATGGGTGTTGGAGCTGTCGCGGGCGCTCATTTGCTCAACGGTAGCGGTGAATAGATCATCGCCATTCAAAATGTCGGTATCCTCGGCAAAAAAGCAGAAAATCAACCGCGCCATAAAATGGTTCATCTGCGGGCGCTGCTCAGCTGTACCCCAATCAGGATTGGTTGCCAGCAGCTCCACATAAAGCTTGTTGAGGCGGCCAGTCGCCCTGATATCAAACGAGCTTTCGCGGATTTGTTCAACTGTGGTGATGCCCGCCAGCGACAGAAAAAAGCCAAAATGGTCGGGGAAATCCTTGTAGGCGCAGGCGATGGTCTCGCCGCTTTTAAGGTCTTCGGCTTCCAGATCAATGCCATCTGTCGCCAACGCGAATTTCGCCTTGGCTTTGCTGGTGGCCGGGCTTGCCTTCAGGGCTGCAAGGGTCCTTGTGACCTCTCCAGATGGGCAAGTCTTGATGTGGATATTATTAGTCTGAAGCACGCCGTCCAGATCGGACTTGTTGGAGGTGCCACTTTTGACACTGCGTAGCCGCTTGATCGTGGTTTTCTTATTGCCAAAAGCCTCAAGAAACGCATAGGGGAATTCGGCCATGTCGAACGTCTGTTCAGCAAGCGTCGATATGGCTTCCTCTATCTCGACTGCGTTCATTGCCGTTCCTCATCAGACTTCAAAATTATTTCAATAATTCCATTTGCGGTTGAATGTACACAGGGGGCTCAGGTTTGTGTAGAGACAATATGTAGATGTCCCCACGTGGTTCGGCGGCATGACGCTGATGCACATCCAATCCTCGCAGGGTTGGTCTCGATGAAATCGTCTCCATGAAATGGTCATGGGGTTTTCAGGGGAGCAGGAACGCTCCCTTAAATGGTGATGCAACGGCCAGACGTTTGCGAGTGGATTTCAAGGGGCACGATAGCCCTTTGATTGAGGGGTGCATGGGGGAGCGAAGTCCCCCTGCGAGTATTTAACCGGCGAAACGGTTAGCTAAGAGGGATGCAACGGGAGAACGCAGTGTCTCCCTTGCCAAGATAGGTGTTGTATTACAACACACATCTTGCGGAGCGCGTTATCTGAATTTTCCTTGAAAATAGCTCTTCATGCGTCACGCGACGGTTCATGACCCGTGCCGAAGGTGCAGCATTTGCGGTTCAACACCTCCCCCTCAAGCCAACCGCCAAGAATGAGCTCATAACAAAGCTCACAAGCAGGCATTGATATAGGGAGGCTGGAGCAATACATAGCTTAATAGAGCGGTATGACATGTTCATACCAATGGTTTTACGGCGAATTGCGAGGATTTCCTGTGTCACAGATAAAAAAACGAACATTCAGCTTGCCGCAAGGCTTATCAGATTTCATCGATAGCAAAGTCGAGTCAGGCAATTATGCCAACAGCAGTGAAGTTGTCCGCGCTGGTCTTCGCGCTTTGCAGGATGCTGACTATGATCCGCTCAAGAAAAAGCTCTCGCCAAAGTTTGAAGAGAACAAACAAAGCCAGCATAGCGCTCACCCCATAAATGAGCTTTACGATGAAATCCGCTCACGGAACAAGAGCGCCATGGATGGGAGATAAGATATTGACGATTTTCTTTTGAAAAGCCGCCTCGATTTGCTATATTTAAGGTGCGAACAGAAACAGCCAATTTTACGAGAGAAACATGAGCGACAAGAATAACACATTGCAAATAGCGCCTGATCTTCAGGTTCGCCTGAAGGCCTTGGCATCAAAGAGCGGGCGCTCTTTTGCTGATTTTGCGACAAGCGTGTTGCGCTCCCATGCCGATGAAGAAGAGCGTAAAATTCTCGAACAGGCAGAAGATGAACAGCGCTGGCAACGCTATCTTGCGGGCGGCGAAACTGTGCCGTTTGAATCCGTACGAAACAAATTACACGGGCTGGCGGCAGAGGCCGCGCAGAAAGCAGAGCCACAGTGAAGCTGGTTTTTCTGCCAGAGGCCGTTGGTGATATCGACCGACTATATAATTTCCTGATGCCAAAAAATCCGATTGCAGCGCAAAAGGCAATGCTCGCCATTGATGAGGGGCTTGCGATGTTGCAGGAAAACCCTTTCATGGGGCCAAAGATGGACGCCAACAGCGATTATCGAGAACTCTTTGTCCCCTTTGGTAAAAGCTCTTATATCTTGCGATACCGTATTCATCAGGAAAAAAATGCGCTTGTCGTTGTTCGCGTATGGCATGGCCGCGAAGATCGCAACGGCTAGTTTTTTTTATTGCTCGGCGAGGAACGAGTTGAGCGAAAATTTTTCTCCGCCTCCACGCCTCATAAAAGATCGAATAAATCGGTTTGCTTTGAGTTTTCAAAATAGGCCTGCCAGTCACGGGACTGCGCGTCATGATCAAGCCAGGCGGTGACATAGGCCACTGAGCCGCCATGCTGCAAAATTTCTGCATGCTGGCAGAAGTGAGATTTATACCCTGTTTCGCTCAATGGCAGGCGGGCGCGTTTGGGCTCTATCGCTTCAATTTCCAGATGGGCGGTGTTGTAGCCGCTGGCATCTTCTGACAGCCACGCCTTGCAATAGCGGATTTCAATAGTTACGTCTTGCCAACTAATTTGATGGATTTCGTTTGGGTGTGTCATGGTCTCCCCCCCCTCACGCACAACGATAAATGAGGCGCTGACCTGCGATGGTCGTTTCCGAATAATCGACGGCTAAATCCCGCGCCATGGCGTCGGTATCAATATAATATTGCAGGCTCAGCGGGATTTCCCCATAAAGTCCCTCTTCGACAAACTGTTCGGCCAGTTCTTTTAAGGAATCAAGATGATAGATATCAACGTCAAAATCTGACGGGCTGACATGCTCATGATCAAAGCTATATCCTGCCTCTCCCACAGCAATGATGAAAAGTGTTTTCTCATGCTCATCCCATTCCTCGGCCACTTCAAAAAAGCGGGCAAAATTCAGTTGATTGACCTCCCATGCTTTTGCCAGTTCGCTGTCGATATCATCGCCATCGATGAACTGAATTTCAAATTCTTCCACGGCGTCGCCATGCTCATTTTTTAGGGCGCTGGCTTGTGTTTCATATTCCTCGGCTGATTTAAAATAAAAGCCTTCGGCTGTCATGTCATAGGGCTGGGCATAAAGTGTGGTCATTTTTTTTCTCCAAATGGGTCAGGGGTTGCTCATGCAACCTTGCCCTTCGGCGAGAATGGGGGTGCAAACGGAGGGAAAAACCGGCGAAAGAAACTTTGCCTTGTTGGGGGGAACCT
>JAJRQA010000249.1 GCA_024280475.1 Alphaproteobacteria bacterium | reverse complement strand
TTTTTTACATCCTTAAGCAGCTTACAAAATCTGGCTTAAAAATTCTTTGGTGCGTGGATCCTTGGCATCATCAAAAAATGTGGCGGGAGGGCCGTGTTCGACGATGACGCCTTTGTCGGTGAAATAGATATGGTCGGCAACTTCGCGGGCAAAACCCATTTCATGGGTGACCAGAAGGCACGTCATACCATCTTCGGCCAACTCTTTGATGGCGAGCAAAACTTCGTTGACGGTTTCAGGGTCAAGAGCGGCGGTGACCTCGTCAAACAGCATCACATCGGGGCTCATGGCAAGCGAGCGGGCAATGGCAACACGTTGCTGCTGGCCGCCTGACAGCTCGCCTGGATAACTGTCTTCCTTGCCTTCAAGGCGGACTTTTTTGACCAGATCGCGCGCCAGTTTCTCGACGTCTGCCTTGTCTTGTTTCATAACCAGCAGGGGAGCCATCATGATATTTTCAAGGGCCGTTTTGTGAGGGAACAGATTATATTGCTGAAACACCATGCCGACTTTCTTGCGCAATTCGCGCTTGTCGAGATCAGGATCATTGACTTCGAAGCCTTCCACCAGAATAGAGCCCTTTTGCATATCGTTAAGGGCATTGATGCATCGAATGATCGTTGATTTTCCCGAACCTGACGGCCCGATAATACAAATGACCTCGCCTTTCATCACATCAAGCGACACGCCCTTGATGACTTCGAGTTCCCCAAAAGACTTGTGCAGGTTCTTGATGGATACCATCGGTTGGTCTTTGCTCCAGGTCATGACAATATTCCTCTAGGTTCTAACTGCAAATTTTTGTTCCAGATAAACTGTCCACCGTGCGATGGGGTAGCAGTAGATAAAAAACAAAAACAAAATGAATGAGTAAAATGGCATTAGCAAATCGGAGCGCCCGTCCTCGGCTGACCGGGCCTGGCCGGTCAATGTCATCACTTCGGAGACACCAACGATTGAGGCGAGCACGGTTGCCATCGTCAAAATCGAGTACAGGTTCATCCAGGGTGGCAACATGCGCTTGATGCATTGCGGTAAAATGATGCGCCACAAAACTTGCGTGCGGTTGAATGCCAAGCTTTCGGCTGCTTCCCATTGGCCGCTCGGCAGTGAAGCAATCGCACCGCGAACAATTTCAGAGACATTAGCCATGACGGGTAAGGACAGGCCGATAATGGCTTTTAGCCAGTCCGGCAAGGGAATGGTATAGCCACCAATTTTTAATTCGAACGGCAGCAGGAACATGGCAAAGAACAACAGCACCAGCCAAGGCGAATTGCGGAAAAACTGGGTGACAAACCAAGCGACTTTGCGAAGCCATGGATGCAGGGAAATCTGCCCTAGCCCGAGAGCCGCGCCAACCAATGTGCCAATGCCCATGGCGCTGATTGAAATTATCAAATTGAATACGAAGCCCTTCAGCAAGAGCGGCATCCAGCGCAACAATACCTCAAATGGCGGAGCTTTTACGGGATCTGCCTGGGTATAGGCAGCTGTTGACGATAACACGCATATGCCCAGCAGGAACAGTCCGTGCCACGGTTTGAGATTGAAATCGAAACCGCCACTGGAACCCGTTTTGGGGGGCAGCATCACTGGCAGATCTGTTTTATACTCTGTTTTATTCATGTTCTGCATTTCCTCAAGCACCGTAGCCAGGTATTTTTAATGACCGCTCCCAGCGGCTCATCGCCCAGACCAGTATGCCAACTAGTACGAAGTAGGTCAGCAGCATAAAAATCATCATCTCTGTGACATTGACATTGTCAGACCAGATCTGGTTGGCCTCATACAGCATTTCGGGAACCGCAATGGCGTAGGCCAGTGTGGTTGTTTTAACGAGATTGACCAGATTGTTGGCAAGGGCTGGTAGAACAACTCGAAAGGCCAGCGGCAGCGTGATATCTTTATAGATCTGCAGCCTCGTAAAGCCCAAGGCCTTGGCGGCTTCAATTGTCGAATTGGGCACCGCTTCAATTCCCGAGCGGAAGATCTCCACATTGAAAGCGCCGGCAAAAAAGGAAAGTGAAATAACGGCCCAGGCAAATCCGCCGAGCATTGGCTCTTGGCCGCCATAGTCAGTTGCGACTTTGGGCAACAGGGTGCCAATAGCGAAATAGAAGAAATATAGCTGTACGAGCGGGGGGGTGTTGCGAAATATCTGAATATAACCGCCGACAAATCGGCGTGTCCATTTCAGGGGTGAGGCTTGCAGCCAGGCACCGATCATGCCGATAATGATGGAAAAAATCAGACAAAGTACAGACAGCTTTACGGTCATGAAAAAGCCGTTGATCATGCGGCCACGATCATAACTGTCATACAAGAAAGGCAAATTTATCCCAGTGTCGTCATAGAGCCATTTGAACCACTCAAAAAATGCTTCCATCTGATGACCCCTTCCCCTGTTCTAGTCGTAAAAATGTGAAGGTTTGTGGCGGAGCGACCTCGTAGCTGCCCCGCCACAATCCATTGTTTGGCCTATTTATATTTGGCGTTCATGGCCTTGGCAAAAGGTGTATTGGCAACACCCCATTTTGTTTCAAGCGCCAGGATACGTCCAGACTTGTGCCAGCCCTTGATCATGTCGGCCATAAATGCGTGGAACTTGGTTTCGCCAAGTTTCACAGCAAGACCCCAGGGAGCATCATCGATCGTTGGCAGAGGCATTTCATAGTCAGCCCATTCTTTCGATTTGGTTTTGGCGACATGCGAGCTGTCGTCATAAACAAAAGCCACACAGTTACCAGCTTTCAAAGCTGCATAGACTTCTGCGGTACCTTTAAATGCAACGATTTTTGCTCCAAAATCCCGGCCGGTTTTCTTGTTATAAAAAGCACCCTGAATACCGCAAACGGGTTTGCCGCGCAGGTCTTCCCACTTTTTAAAACCATACTTTTTGGGTGTCAGAATATTGGTGCCCGAAGAATAATAGTTCGGATCGACAATCGATACGACTTTGCGGCGGGCCGGCTTGTCGGTCATGGTGGCAATCATCAAATCGACTTTACCCTGTTGCAAAAATTGCATGCGGTTGGAGCTCACGACGGGAATGAACTCGACTTTAACGCCGAGTTTCTTGGCAACATCGGCGGCCAGTTCGGGCTCAATACCAATAATTTTTCCTGATGTATCGCGAAAGCCGTAAGGTTTGTAATCAGCCTTGACGCCGACTTTCAGGACACCGCGTTTCTTGATGTCGTCAATCACATCAGCCTGAACGGCCATGCTGGTCATTGCAAGGGCGCCAAACACGACCGCTGCAATTGACCCTTTTAGTAATTTTTTCATTTTCCTTCTCCCTGGTTATAACCGCTATAATAAGAATTTAGATAATAACGGTATTTATGAGCTAAAATACAATCGGGATTGTTATTTGATTGTTAGCTACTGTTTTCTTGAGATTAGTTAGCAGTATCCTCAGTTGTCAAACTAAAATCATTGTTGTTATTCTATGCTGCCCGAGCAGATTGAGACGGGTAGTTAGGTAATGATCGTGCGACACAGGCATTTGCCAGTGCCAGGTTGGCATCGATAAAGCAATTGCTATCATTCAATATTATTGGCAATTCCGTACATCCAAGAATAACCGTTTGCACACCATGGCGCTGAAAGGAATTAGCTTCCCTGGATAGTATTTCATGACCTTTTGTCAGATTGTTGGCTTTTATGGCCTCGATACCTTCGTAAATTCGTTCGATAGCGCAACTATCGGGGAGGTGGCAGCTAAAGCCAGCCTTTGCTAATCTATCTTGATAGAACCCGGACCCTATTGTACCTGGAGTCGCCATCAGGCCGACAGTGTCAGATCTGGTATTTCTTTGGATCAGTTCGATACAAACGGCATCGGCAATATGGAGAAACTCCAGACCGGTCGCGCTGACAAGGTCATCATACCAGTGATGCGCGGTGTTGCAGGCAATGACGCCATAGTCAGCACCAGCGGTTTTCAGCTTTTTTGTCATGGAGATCATGTCAGGTAAGGGGGAGGGGCCGTCCTCCAGAATGGCTTTCGTGCGGTCAGGAATTTGTGGGAGCGATTGAATAATCACCGGGATATGGTCTCGATCCCGTTTGGCTGGTGTTGCGCCAATGAGTTTTGTCAAAAAATCGGCTGTTGCCATTGGCCCCATTCCACCTAGTACGCCGATCATATTTTTATACTCCGTGGTTTCTTTACAATTGAAGACTAGGTTTCTAGTATAGACATGTCTAATGCTAATAAATTATAGGCAATTCATTTTTTGCATAATGGCAAAACCTGATGGAGGTTCAAATGGATATGGATTGGTTGGAAGACTTTCTGGTGTTGGCCAATACCGGAAATTTTTCGTCTGCGGCAGAGAGCAGAAACGTATCGCAACCAGCTTTTAGCCGCAGAATTCGCTCGCTCGAGCAATGGGTGGGAATGCCTCTGCTGGATCGCAGCACTTATCCCGCGACACTGACGAGTTCGGGGAAAATTCTCAGAAGTACTGCCGAAGAAACCATCGCCGCTTTGTACCGCTCGCGAGACGCCTGCCTGGCGGAGCGATCCAATGACAAATCTGAAATTTCGTTTTCGGCATTGCATACTCTGGCCCTTACCTTTTTTCCAAAATGGTTGAAGCAGTCCGAGCAAGAGATTGGTCCCGCGAAAACACGAATGATAGCAGGAAATGTCCACGATTGCGTGCAATCCTTGACGCTAAAGCATTCTGATTTTTTGCTGTACTACACTCATTATAAATGCCCGATCCTGTTGGATCAGTCTAACTATACATCTCTCAAACTTGCGACAGAGCAACTCATTCCTGTTTCAGCAATCAATGCGAATGGAACGCCGTCGTATTCGCTTGGTCGCAAGAAGAAGGCTGTACCTTATCTCGCCTACACCAGTGATACGTTTCTGGGTAAGGCAGTGAACATGATTATTAGCACGCTGGGTGAGAGCTGCGAATTTGAAACACGGTATTCAAATTCAATGTCTGAAGCCCTGAAAACAATGGCGGTTGAGGGTCATGGCTTGGCCTGGCTTCCTAAAAGTTGCGCTACACGGGAATTCCAGCATGGGGAATTGGTTCAGATTGGCAAAGCAAAGCACTGTGCTGAACTGGAAATCCGGCTGGCAAGAAGCGTCAATCGCCTTCATCCCGAAGCAGAGCGTTTTTGGTCCTGGCTCGTGCGAACAACAGGCTCAGGTGAGTGACCTGCTAGTTCAACCTAATTTGTCATGGGTCCATCCAATATTCTTTGAGCTGATAAGCTGTTTGTTCGGTGGCCCGGATAGAGCTTGCGGCCTGTTGGCCAGCCCGTCGGACAACCATTCCCATCAAACCCTCTATGAGCAAAAGTGGCACAACATGGGATGGGAAAAACTGCGGACTTTGCGCTTCCACAATGAAGCAGGTGTGGACCATCTCCATAAAGGGGGCCTCCCTGTTATCGGTGACAGCAATGATTTTTGCCCCTGCATCGCGGGCGACCTGCATGGAATTGATAGGAAGATTTCCATGCGGTGCCAAAGACACCACGAATACCACATCCGATGATTTAAGTTTTGATAACTGGGTGGCCCACATGGCTCCGTTGGCACCTGCAACCTGCCAATTGTCGAAGGCCATCTCGGCCATGCAAGAGAAGTAGTTGATGAGGGCAAGGGAGCTTGTGGTGCCAAGCAAAAGCACTTTGCGGGCATGAGCCAGCGCTTCTGCGGTCTCTTCGAGCTTCATCAGATCGACGCTTTCCATCAGCCCGTGAATATTGTCCAGCGCCGAACGGGCCTGCAAAAAAAACACACCAGACCGGTCTGCAGGACTTTTTTTGGAAGACATATCCAATAAAGTCTGGGCCTTGTCAGCAAGCATCTGATTGCGCCGTTTTAGCTCGTGACGGCAGATCTCGCGCAGATCGTCATAGGTGTCGCAATCCAGTGCCCGTGCGAGCCGTGAAAAAGTCGGAGGTGTCAGACCAGCCGCCTTGGCAACCTGGCGCAAGGTGCGCGTGGCAATTTCATCAGGATGCGCCAAGACAAATTCAGCCGCGCTTCTAAGCTTTGGGCTCAGGTCCTTCAGTCTTGGCAGAACCTGGTTTTGTATGGATGTCGATGTCTGCAACGGATATTCCTAAAAAATTTTATCGACTCATCAAAATCAATGTAATAAACGTTACTCATCTTGAGAATATATTGAAACATATGTTACGTATTGAATCAAGAGCCAATTGAATATTGGCGATAAGATGAGATCCGCTGCTGTTTGCGATGGGGCGGGCGGTGTCCATGAGGTTGGAGAGGCAAGCCATGAATACAGCGGGTATGGATCCCGACAAATCTGGTGGGTTTGGCACGGGTGACAGCAGCTCCGACAACAGTATATCTGGATGTCTGGGGGCGTGGGTAAGCAGTCTGTCAGGCGAAAATATTCCGCGCGACGTCATCCATATTGCCAAGCGCTGCGTGATTGATACGATCGCTGTTTCTGCGGCCGGGGGACGCTCGAGGGTAGCAAAATCGATGCGAGCTCATGCGATCTCGTCCTATGCTGCCGGAAATTGTACACTGTTCGCAGGGGCCGGTGGTCTGTGCATGCCGGGAGCCGCTTTGGCAAATGGGGTGGCTGCTCATGCGCTGGATTTTGATGACACCAGTTACGCGGGTGTGGTGCACGGTTCGGCGATTGTCTTGCCAGCCGTATTGGCGGCGGCTGAACATGGCGACATCAGTGGCGAAGAATTTCTCACCGCATTTATTGCAGGGTCGGAAGTGGTGTATGCGCTTGGTCTGACGTTGAGCGATCATCATTATTTGAAAGGCTGGTGGGCGACCAGCACGCTTGGCGCGATTGGCGCAGCTGCAGGCGCCGCCAGGGCGCTTGGCCTTGGAGAGCAAAAAACCTCAATGGCGATTGCTCTTGCTGCAATTCAAGCCAATGGTATGAGCGCCCTGCTTGGTTCAGATGCCAAGCCGGTGATGGCGGGTCAGGCCGCCCGGCTTGGTGTCGAGGCGGCGCTTTTGGCTGACACAGGGATTGGCGCACCCGAATGTGTTTTTGAAGATCCCCGCGGTTTTTTGGTGCTCATGAATGATGGCATCCAGAACCCGGCTGGTCTTGCGCAGTTGGGCCGCACATGGCGCTTGCTGGATCCTGGTATTGCTATCAAACGCTTCCCCGTCTGCTCGGCAGCGCAAGCTGCGATTGAAGCAACAGAGCACTTGATTATAGCCAATGATCTGGATTG
>JAJRQA010000248.1 GCA_024280475.1 Alphaproteobacteria bacterium | reverse complement strand
TTCAAATTGAGAACCGGGAAAGAACGTGTTTCTAACCGATTGCAAGCCTTTTGTCGATGGTTTTTAGTCAATTTTATCGCCCATTCTCAGATTGTCTGGATTTTGGCAGCGATTGGCGAGATTTTCGTCATATGACCGAGCTTGCGGCCAGCTTTTGACCCGGCTTTCCCATAGAAATGCAGGGCCATATCAGCATGTTTTGCGAGCTCAAACCAGTCCAGCACCTGCGCCCCCAACAGATTGGTCATTTGGGCGTTGGAATGGCGTGTTGTGGCGCCCAAAGGCCAGCCAGCCACGGCGCGGACATGGTTTTCAAACTGATCACAGGTGCAAGCATCCAGGGTCCAATGGCCGCTATTATGGACCCTTGGGGCAAATTCATTGACAATGAGCTTTGGGGCGTTCGCATCCCCTGCGACAAAAAACTCCACCGCCAATACGCCCTTATAATCGAGTGCGGCGGCGATCTTCATTGCGGCGTCTTTGGCTTGTTGTTCAAGCTCAGCAGGCAGGCCCGATGGGACGGTTGAGCTGAACAAAATCCCGTTATTGTGGAGATTGTGGGGGAGATCATAACAATTGACCTGATCTTGCGACCCGCGCACGAGAACCACGGATATCTCGCGTTCAAAGTTGATTTTTTTCTCAAGCACGGCGGGCTGCTCGCCAATTTGTGCAAAAGCCTGTCCGGCGTCATCATTTTGATCGAGGGGGATCTGGCCCTTGCCATCATAACCAAGGCGGCGGGTTTTGAGCAGGCCAGGAGCGGCGCATTGTGTGAGCGCATCGGTAAGATCATCCGCGCTGTCAATGGCCCACCAGTCCGCAACATGAAGCCCGAGCTGCTCGATAAAGGCTTTTTCCACGCCGCGATCTTGAGAGATTTCCAGCGCTTTGCGGTTTGGGTAAAGGGGCACTTGTTCGGCCACCAGATCGGCGGCCATCAGTGGAATATTTTCAAATTCAAAGGTCACGACATCGACGCTGCGCGCAAATTTTTGCAGAGCCTTGCGGTCATCAAATTGCGCGATGGTCCGGGTACTGGAAACTTCAAAAGCTGGCGCTTGCGGGTTGGGGCAATAGATATGCGCGTGCAGGCCAAGGCGCGCAGCCGCTTGCGCCAACATGCGGCCAAGCTGTCCGCCGCCCAATATGCCGATTGTACTGCCCGGTTTCAAAGGGGCACAAAGAGAAGCAGATGTCATGATTTATGATCATCAGGAATTTGCGCGACAGCCTTGGAGCGTTGCTCGCGCCATGCAATAAGGCGCTGCATCAGCTTGTCATCCGAAATGGCCAGTATTTGCGCGGCCAATAGTCCTGAATTGGTGGCACCGGGATCGCCAATCGCCAGCGTGCCAACGGCGACACCAGCTGGCATCTGGACGATCGATAGCAAGCTGTCGCGGCCGGAAAGGGCACGGCTTTGGATAGGTACACCCAGCACCGGCAGCTCGGTCATGGCGGCGGTCATGCCAGGCAAATGGGCCGCTCCACCAGCTCCGGCCACAATGACCTTTAGGCCTCGCTCGCGAGCATTTTTGGCATAATCATAGAGGCGTTCAGGCGTGCGATGGGCCGAGATGATGCGCTTTTCGTAGGAGACTGCGAGTTCATCGAGAACTTGTGCCGCATGTTGCATTGTGGGCCAGTCTGACTGGCTGCCCATGATTAAGCCGACCACGGGAGATGCGCTGCTCATTGGCTCTCCTTCCTCTTATCAATTGCCAAAAAAACAAGCTATTGGAATGAACCACGCTTGGCAAGTACAGAGCAATATAGGGATAATTATTAAACGGCCTGCCCATGTGTTTTTGCCAGGGGATCCAGGTATTTTTCTAGGCGATGATGTTGGGCATCAGGCGATCTTCAATTTGGCGGATCTCATCCTTGAGGGTGAGTTTTTGCTTTTTCATGCGCGAGACTTTGAGCTGGTCCAGTTCGACGGTTTCCAGCAGTTTTCGAATTTCTTCGTCAAGACGGCGATGTTCGAGCTTTAGGGCGGTCAGCGAGCTGCTCAACTCTGTGTCTTGATCATTATCCATAAAAACCTCGCTTTGCGTCCTGTTATTGATCTGACTGATCGGGGTGATTCTCTTGTTTGAGCAGAACTATTGCCCTGATTATACTATTGATCAAGTTTTCAAACAATATCATCAATCTGTTTTTTGGGGGCGTTTGTCAAATATTTCGACTATTATTCAATATTTGCCAGTTAAAACAAGGAGCGCCTAAGAAACCGCATGTATTGCAAGATTTTCAGTGGTTTGAAGTTTTGTAGATCAAGAAAACTGATTAGACAAACTGGCGCCAATCTGTAAGAATAAGTTGTTAGGAAACTATAATTTTAAGGAGGATCGCGAACATGTCGCTTGACGCACATATCGATGAACTGGCCGAAAAACATAGAGATCTGGATCGCAGGATTGAAAAAGAAGAGTCTTCTCCAGGAAGTGACGATGTCAATATACACGAATTAAAAAAAGAAAAGCTGCGTCTTAAAGACGAAATGGAAAGATTACGAGCCACTGCCACTGCCGCAGAATAACGGCCCGGCATATATTTTTCTGGGGTACATATTAAGAGTTTTGGTAAAATCTAGTTATAACCCGAGGGCATCCCCCTCGGGTTTTGTTTTGGGGGGTGTTTGCTTTGGGCATGCAAAGCCGAGAAATGCGGGCTACCGGGGCAGGGGCCATCGCGATCCTCATTTGGGCGAGCTTGTCGCTACTCACCGTCTGGTCTGGAAAAATCCCGCCCTTTCAACTCGTCGCCATGAGTTTTTTGATTGCCACGCTGGTAGGGCTGTCGATGATTTTGATTGAGGGTCTTGACCCGCGATTACTGCGTTTGAATGGGCGCGCCATGATGCTTGGTGTGGCGGGTCTGTTTGGTTACCACTTCTTTTTCTTTTTGGCCTTGCGTCATGCACCGGTGCTGGAGGCAAGCCTTGTCAACTATCTCTGGCCCTTGCTGATCGTGCTGTTTTCTGCCCTGTTGCCAGCTGCGCACCAGCAAAGCGGCCTGCGCTGGTGGCATATTGCCGGGGCTCTTTTGGGTTTTGCGGGCGCCGCTGTTATTTTGTTTGCTGATGCGGACAAGGGGGCTGGGTCCTTTGCGGGCAATAGTTGGTTTGGCTATCTAGCGGCCTTTGTTGCGGCTTTGGTCTGGTCCACCTATTCTGTGGCGTCAAGGCTGTTTGCCAATGTGCCGACCCAGGCCGTCACTATCTATTGTTTTTTGACGATGATTGGCGCGACCATCGCCCATCTTACGTTCGAGCCAACCATCTGGCCCGCCACAAGCAGTGCCTGGCTGGCCGTTTTATTGTTGGGCCTTGGACCGGTCGGCGGAGCGTTTTACTTTTGGGATGCTGGTATGAAGCGAGGGGATGTTCGTTTGCTTGGCGTTTTGAGCTATTTCGTGCCGCTATTATCGATGCTCCTATTGATTATGGCCGGTATCAGCTCACCGGACCCGCTGATCTGGATCGCCGCCGCGCTAATTATTTCAGGAGCAGTTTTGGCTGCGCGCGATAAAATATGTCACCCAAAGCAATGAATTTATAGCGCTGGCCGCTCCAGTTCTCCCAGCAACGACTGAAAAAGAAGCTTCAGCTTGTCTGGTTGCAGCGCTTTTCAGGCGCGATTATCGTTGTCTTCCCCATTGTAGCAATCGTCCCCAGCTCATTACGGTGACGCGGTATGTCCCAATAGTAGGGATTTTGGAGCGTTTTAGATGCATCTTGCCAGGTTCTAAAAACAAACATGACAAATTGATGACAAGCGTCATCACATGTCTGTCATCTACTTCGCACTATAGTCCGAATTGCGATAACTTAGAAAAGTGCCTCGCAAGCCAAATAATTCAAAAAATACCTCAATAGGTATTTGATTTTAAAGGACAATAAAATGAAAACTACAGCTTTAGGACTAGCAATCGTTGGATCACTTTTTCTCTCTGGCCAAGCACTGGCTGGCGGTCTTAAAAATTGCACCGATGTGGAGAAATCCGCATGGAAAACTCAAGACGAAGCTATGGCAGTGGCCACGGCAGCTGGCTATGAAACCAGAAAAATGAAAATCAACGGTACTTGCTATGAAGTTTATGGAATTGGCAAGGACGGGGCGCTCTTTGAGCTGTTTTATAACCCAGTCACTCTCGAACTTATGAAAACTGTAAAGAAGGGTTAGTTTAGCCATGGGGATCGAACAACTTAACGTTCCTGACCCAAAAACGGACGAAGGCATATCCGATATGCCTTCGTCCGCAATGATTAATGTCTGGGATTCCAAGGTCCGTATTTTTCATTGGGGAACTGTCCTATGCTTTGCTGCCGCATGGTTTAGCGCAGGGGTCGATGAGCAGATTCATGAATATGCAGGATATACTGTGGCGGGCCTGCTCGCCTTTCGGATATTGTGGGGATTCGTCGGATCCCGCTATGCCCGATTTCGTGATTTTGTTCCTTCACCGGGAACATTTTTTGCCTATATAAAAAGCATGCTTGGCGGGCGCAGCTCGCGCCATATCGGACATAACCCGATGGGCGCTGTCATGATTTTGGCATTGATGGTGCTGTTGATTGTCATTAGCGCAACTGGCTGGATGATGTTGACGACGGCCTATTTCGGTATTGCCTGGGTCGAGGAATTACATCAGTACGCAACCTATGGCCTGTTGGGCTTATTACCGCTACATGTCGGTGGAGCCCTTTTGTCCAGTTACTTGCATCGCGAGAATCTGGTGCTGGCCATGATAACGGGTCGTAAATCTGCCGATGTCGATCATAAGCCTGTTGCGACTGCACCAGCTGAGTGATGGTTTTTCGGGTGTAACGACCAATGATAACCACCCGATAAAGTCAGCCCCCGTGGGGGCTGACACAGGTGATGGCGGTCACCAAAACTGTGCTCGAGGTCGCTGTCCCTCGCCGCCCATGTCACCATAGATTTTTCCCAAACAGATGTCTTGATCGATCTCCAGGCAAAGATCCTGGCAAAGTTTGCTTTGTGAATTTTTTCTTTTCCTATCGAAGGCCTGAGCCTGCGAGGAATGGCCGTGAGATATGAAAATTGGTGCCGCATGGGTAAAGTTTCGAACATCAAACCAGCCCCCAACAGAGCCCGAGCGGGCGACGGCCGAAGAGGCCGCTCCATCGAAGGCCCGAGCCTGCGAGGAATAGCCGTGAGATATGAAAATTGGTGCCGCATGGGTGATTCGAACACCCGACCCCCGCATTACGAATGCGATGCTCTACCAACTGAGCTAATGCGGCCTAAAATCTTGCGCCAAGATATTGCATACAAGGTCCTCACGCATAGCGCTGCGGGTTTGTAAAATCAAGTCTTGAACTGTGATTTCCGGCAACATGATGTAACCAGTCTGCACAAGGATCTCGTAAGGTCAGCTGCTTTTTTGCGAGTGGCGAAACCTTTGGGGCAGCTTGGGGTTTTTACTACCTGTGCTACTATAGGGTCCGGGGTCATCTGGCATGCGCGGGGCGATATAGATTTCCGGATTGCTTTTGACCGGTGCCACTTTGGGTTCGCTTGGCTCTGGCTCGGGTTCCTGTTCGGGTTCATCGACCGGTGTGGGCGCATCGAATTTGACCGGCTGTTCGACAGGTTCGGCTTCGATGATTTCGATATTTTCTTCGGTTTCTTGATCATTTGCCGGTTGCGGTTCAATCAAGGGTTCGGGCGCTTCCTTGGCGATAATATCCGCTGGGGCATCTGTTGCTGCGAGTGTGAGACTGCCAGCTGCGGGTTTGACAATAGCGGCTTCGTTATCGTCGTCAAGATTGGCTTGTTCGGCTTTCATTTCCGCTTTGAGAGGAATAAATTCCTCAAATGGCAGCTCGTCATCTTTATGTTCAAGCCGCTCGACGGGGACTTTCCATTCAAACGCATCCAGTCGGCCGGTGATGGGCGAAACGGGAGCCCAAAGCTCAGAGACATAACCATCCGCCGTCCAGGACGGGTCGCGCGGGGCGCGAACCGCGCGTGCCAACCATTCGCGCACGCGTCCCTTATCGCCAAATTCGCCGCCTTCAATGCGCGCCATCAAGGTACAAACGCGCTCGCTTGGTCGGTCATCAAGCAGGCCCTTAAGCGCCGCTCGTGCTTCCTCCCAGTCATGGCTCTCGATGGCAGCCTGCGCAACGGCAATCGCCCCTTCTTGATCATAGGGCGTACGGGCTGCTAGCTGTTGAACGCGGATCAGGCGGTCACGGGGACTGTCACCCGGGCGCGCGTGAGCATAGGTCAAAGCAAGATCTGGATGGGGCGAGACCTCCCAGGTTTTCAGAATGATTTTAGAGGCTTTGCTGACATTTCCCTGGGTTGCCAGAATGCGTCCGGCAACATCAGCAGCGGGCACCAGATCCGGGGCCAGCTTGTGTGCTTCAAGCGCCTGACTTAGCGCCATGTCCATTTCGCCTTGTTCGTTTTCAAGCGCCTGTGCTGTAAGCAGAACGGCTCGTTGGCGATTGGCGGATTTCTTGTCGATCTTATTATGTTTGCGCGCCAGAGTGAGTGTTTCAAGCGCCTGTTTCCATTGACCAGACCGCGACTGGATTTCCAGCAAGGCTTGCGAGGACCAGGATAGTTGCGGATTGCGTTGCACCGCTTTTTGCGCGAACTGGCGGGCTGCTTCTATTTCTTTTTCACGGCGTGCTTCAAGATAAAGACCGCGCAGTCCCGCAACTTCAGTTTCGGGGCTTTCCAGCATGGCTTCATATAGACGTCGCGCCGTATTGCGATCGCCAGCCAGTTGTGCGGCTTGTGCCTTGAGCAACGTGGTGAGGCTATCTGATTGCAGCTTGCGGCCTGCTTTTGTCGCCAGTTTTTGCGCCAGTGCGGCATCTCCGGCGCTCACGGCAATGAGCCCGCGCGATACGGCTTCAAGGCCTTTTTCGCGTCTATTGACGCGCATGGCTTGTGACACCTTGCCAGGGGCAAACAACACATTCTTGATCAGCCACCACAACGCCATGAGGGTGAAAAGGGTCACCAGAAATCCGATCACCACCGTCATCAGTTCTGTTTGATAAACATTACCCTGCCAGACAAGGTTGATTTTTCCAGGCCGGTCAGCCAGCCAGGAAAAACCAAGGGCCGTGCCGGTGACAGCAACGAAAAAGAGTAGGATCCGCCACATAAATCTTATCCTTTTGCTTTGGGTTTGCTACCCGCAAGCGAGTTGCGAATTTTGTCTTCAAGCGCGCGTAACACCATGTCGCCATCAACCCTTGAACGCGCCTTGGCGATCCAGGGTTGCATGACGTCTTTGGCCGAGCCTTTAAGGGCACCGCTTTCCTTGAGCGCTCCGCTCAGATCATCACGGTCCAGCTTATATTCCATGCGAGACAGTACCGCGCCGGTTGTTTCACCTTCGACAAGGCCAGTTGGTCGTACTTGTACCATACTCTTGGCATTGGCCATTAGCTGATCCATGAGCGAGCCCGATTTTGCCGTATGTTCAGAGGCCAGCGCTTTGTTTGAGATGCTGGTGAAATCAGCGCGCAAGGCGGTATGGGTGACGATGCCCTTATTGGCATATTGGGTGAGGATGGCAAGGTCCAGACTTTTAGGCGCATGAGGCTGTACGCGGGCCAGTTCGGCTTTATAGGGGGCACCTTCATTGACGGCGCGTTTCAGTTCGCCAAGCGACAGGGCAAGAGCAATATCGCGCCCTTCCGCCTTGGAGAGGGCTTCGCGGTTCATGACGCCATCAATTTTAGCGGTGAGCGCGGCCAGCGAAGACATCACGGGGTTGATCTGGGATGAAACATCTGGCGGACGGCTGGCGTTGGCGACCATTTTAGCGTTGGCGTTGCGTATCGCAGCGATCTCATTGGAGATCTTGGCGGTTGTCGTTCGAAAATCAGCCTGTGCACTGCGGATGCTGGTAAGATCTTCACGAAAAGAGGTCTGGGCCTCGCGCAATTTGATGAATTCACTATTGAGTGCAAGGGCCTGCTTGTTGGATTTTTTGAGCTGCTTGGTGACAGCCGTTAAACCAGCCAGCTTACCCCCTTTGCCGGTTCTGGCAGCAGTTTCGAGATCGGCAAGGATGGTCTCAAGACGGGTGATTTTTTGTACAAGGGTTGGGCCCCCTTGCTTGCCACCGCCAAGCCCCGCCTGTGTTTTGTCAAGACGCTCATTGAGGTGGGCAAGTCGGTTTGTAATGGAGTTGACATCGTTCGAACTGGTCTGCACTTCAAGCGAGCCAATCCGGCCAGCAAGCATGTCAATTTGCTTGACGGTACCGCCCCCCAATTGCACGGCTTGCGGCAACATATTCTGGTTGCTGGCATATGACAGGCCGAATATTCCCAGTACGGCACCAATGATCGAGGCCATGAGATGGGAGAAAAAGCCACCGCCAGAAGAGCTGGCTGCTTGTGGCGTTTTGGGCGGCGTGCCACCAGGCGGGGTTTTGCCTGCGTTTTTACTGGCTGTTGAGCTGCCTGAAACTGTTTTTTGGTTGGTCTTTTTGGCGCTTGAGGCCGCACTGGCGCTCGCTGATTTGGAGCCGCTTGAGGTGGTTTTTTGACCGCTCTTTGCAGGCGGGTCTTTTTTCACTTCGGTGGCTTTCACATTGATGGTCGCCGTGGGGCGTTTTGAACTTGAGCGGGGGGTATTTTTTTTCATATCTCACCAGAGCTGGGAACGCAGAATATGGTCTCTCATTCTCTATAGACCATATTGGTTTATATGGTAAACCGCAATGATACATTTAGGGGAAGTTGCGTCAAATCTAAGGGTAAGGGCTTTACCGAGCCATCAAATCCAATATGCCTCGCAGATTGGCTTCGCGTGCAATATGTTTGCTTTTGCATGGCATTTGCTCAAGGGCATCGGCAACATTGGTCGACAGGCACAGGCAGGAAATTTCACTCATTTTGTCTTCAAGCTGGTTCTGGCGAACAAGGGCGTGAAAATATTTGGCGCTCTGGGGAGACATCAAGATCACGCCATCAAGCCAGTTTGAGGTGATGGCGTTAACGGCGTCCGATGTCAAATTGTTGGCGGGGCTGGTTTCATAGATAATCTGCTCGATCACTTTAATGCCGGTTTGAGCGAGTGGTGGGCCAAGATCGAAGGCTTTTTTGGTGCCGGTCGGGAGATAAATCTGGGGGCGCTGGGTGCCCACAAATGCTGCCTTGATGACGGGAACGAGATCGCGGGCTCGTCCGGCCCCCTGGGTGATCTTGGTGAAACCGAAATCCCTGGCTTGCTGAGCGCTATTATCGCCAACGGCAAACAGGGGCAAGTGATGATAAGTTCGCAGATCCGTGATTTTCTCCAGACAGCGCAGGGCATTGCGGCTGGTGATGACGAGCCCGTGCAAAAAGGCGGCGTGGGGCAAAGTGGGATGCAGGCAATTGACCTGCATCACGGGTGATATGATCTCTTGATTGCCCAGGCCCTCCAGCAGGCTGGCCATGGCAGTTGCATACTGGCGCGGGCGCGTGATCAAATAGCGCATGTTCTCGCGTCCTTTTTGATTAAGACGTCGTTAAAAAATCAGCACCAGCGACCTCTAGCAATTTATCTGCCGCATCGAGGGCCATTTTTTGAGCATCAGCAAGTGGTCCTTTGCAGCTGGTTTCGTGAGCCTGCGCGCCATCAGGGGACAAGATCATGCCGCGAAAGCTGATCTCCCCGTCCACGAGGCGTGCAAGGCCGGCGATCGGCGTGTGGCAATTGCCATCAAGACGCCCCAGAAAGACACGCTCCATCATCACGCAGTCATAGGTTGGTTGATGATTGAGCGGCGCGATTAGCGCATTCATTTGCGTGTCGTCCTCGCGGATTTGCAAACCAATGGCGCCTTGCGCCACGGCTGGCAGCATTTCGTCGGTCTCGATCAGCGAGGTGATCTTGTCTTCATAGCCCAGACGCCGCAATCCAGCATTGGCCAGAAGGGTTGCATCAGCCACGCCTTCGTCCAGTTTTTTGAGACGGGTCTGAACATTGCCGCGATAGTTGATGACCTTGAGGTCCGGGCGCAGACGGCGTACCTGGGCCTGACGGCGCAGGCTGGATGTGCCAACTACCGCGCCTTGTGGCAGATCTATGAGTTTTTGCGCCTTGAAACTCAGAAAGGCGTCGCGTACATCTTCGCGCTTTAGCAGGGCCGGAATGATCAGGCCGTCGGGCAATTGCGTGGCCACATCTTTCATGGAATGAACGGCCAGGTCAATTTCATCGTCGGTGAGGGCTTCTTCGATTTCCTTGGTGAATAGTCCCTTGCCGCCAAAATCGCGTAAGGCCTTGTCCTGAATACGGTCACCCGCCGAGGTTTTTTTGATGATCTCGAAGCGATCTTCTTCAAGCCCGTGAGCCTGCATCAATAAGGATCTGGTTTCAAAGGCCTGCGCCAGTGCCAAAGGGCTTGAACGGGTGCCAATGCGAATGGGGCGGTCAGTTGGAAAGTCTGATGAAGGCAAGTGCGTTTCTCCTTGGCGGAAACTGAATTAGCTATTGCGTGCATTTAGACCAACATTTAACACAAAGGCAATGAGGTTTGCGTGAGAGCAGGCAGTATTGATATTCAAAATGATGTGTCATCCCAGCGAAGGCTGGGATCCATACTCCCAGTGTCCGCAAATTAGATGAGGGTGTTTTCACGAAATGATAGGTCGGGGGGTATGGTTCCCTGCCTTCGCAGGGATGACAATCGGGAAAGTAACTGGTTTGGATCTTTGAAAAGAGACATGTAATGAGAACGCAATGAGCAAACAGCAAAAACAGCAAAAAATACTTCGTGTTCTAGGAATAGAGACCAGTTGCGACGAAACGGCGGCATCTGTTGTTGAGCGGGCAACTGATGGCACAGCGGTTATCTTGTCAAATGTGGTGCGTTCGCAGATTGACGAGCATAAGGCTTTTGGCGGCGTCGTGCCTGAAATCGCCGCGCGCGCACATGTGGATTTGCTGGACAAGCTGGTTGAACAGGCCATGTTAGAAGCCGCATTGAGCTTTGATCAGCTGGACGGAGTTGCGGTCACATCTGGTCCGGGGCTGATCGGCGGCTTGATGGTGGGTTTGATGACCGCCAAGGCGATTTGTTATGCCAGCCACATTCCCCTCATTGGTATCAATCATCTGGAAGGCCATGCCTTGACCCCGGGGTTAAGCGATGGGGTTAAGCCGCCCTATCTTCTTTTGCTGGTGTCGGGGGGACATACGCAGGTGCAGATCGTCCATGATGTTGGGCGCTACAAGCGGCTTGGCACAACGGTTGATGATGCGCTTGGCGAAGCCTTTGACAAGGTCGCTAAACTGTTGGGTCTCGATTATCCCGGCGGGCCGCAAGTGGCACGCATGGCCTTGCTGGGAGATGACAAACGCTTTTCTTTTCCCCGGCCCATGAAAGGACGCCAGGAACTCAATTTTTCCTTTTCGGGTCTTAAAACGGCAGTGCGCCAGCAGGCCATGAAACTGGCCCCTCTTGCAGATCAAGATATCAAGGATTTGTGCGCCTCGTTTGAGCGGGCCGCCAGTGACGCCGTGATCGACCGGGTAGAGCGCTGCATGCAAGCCTATGATAGTGCCATGGCACCTGATGCGCCGCGCCGGCTGGTTGTGGCAGGCGGGGTGGCTGCCAATCAGCGATTGCGCGGCGCTCTGGCACAACTTGCGGCTGACAAAGGGTTCACGTTTGATGTCCCCCCCGTTGAGCTATGCACCGATAATGCGGCGATGATTGCTTATGCGGGGCTTGAACATCTGGTGCGCGGCAATACGCATGCCCTTGATTTATCAGCTAGAGCCCGCTGGCCGCTGGATGAAACGGCCCCACGGGTATCGGGCGCTGGCATAAAAGCCTGATCAGCAAAAGGAGAGATGAATGAGCTTGCAGAAAATCGGCGTTGTGGGGGCGGGAGCCTGGGGGACGGCGCTAGCCCAGACTTTGGCATCGGCCGGGCGCGATGTGACCTTGTGGGCGCACGAAGAAGAAGAGGTTGCTGCGATCCTGGCGCATCAGGAAAACAAGAGCTACCTGCCCGGTATCAACCTTGATCCAGCGATTAAAGCCACCAATGATCTCGCGCAAATAGCTGATAATGACGCCTTGTTAATGGTGGTTCCAGCCCAATTCATGCGTGGTACGGCTATGCAACTGGCCGCTCACCTCAAAGCAGATACGCCAACTGTGATCTGCTCCAAAGGTATCGAGCAGGACAGCGGAAAATTACTGACGCAGGTGTTGGAAGAAGCGCTGCCAACGGCCACCCTTGCGGCATTGTCTGGACCAAGTTTCGCGATTGAAGTGGCGCGTGGTTTACCTGCCGCCGTGACCCTTGCCTGCCAAGATACCAAGCTTGGTGCACAACTGGCTGGCGCCATTGCCCATAGAAATTTTAGGGTCTATCTGTCTGATGACCTGATGGGGGTCGAAGTTGGCGGCGCCATCAAAAATGTGCTGGCAATCGCGGCGGGTATTGTCGAGGGCAAGAGGCTTGGCAAAAGCGCCCATGCCGCGGTGATCACCAGAGGCTTTGCCGAGCTTATGCGCTTTGCTTTGGCCTTTGGTGCCAAACGTGAAACCATGGATGGTCTGTCCGGGCTGGGTGATCTGGTATTGACCTGCTCTTCACCAACCTCGCGCAATATGTCTTTTGGTCATGCACTGGGTGAAGGCCAAAGCGTCGAACAAATACTGGCGGCACGCAACAGCGTCACGGAGGGCATGTACACCGCCATTCCCGTCACCCGCATTGCTCGCGAAAAAGGCATTGAAATGCCGATCTGCGAAGCCGTGCGCAATATCATCTGGGGCGGTGTTGAGGGGTATGACTATCCAGCTCTAAGCGTCGATGCCGCCATCGAGGGCCTGTTGTCCCGTCCTATGCGCGGGGAAAAGGAATAAAAGAGAATAAGCCAATCGCCTGCGCGGCGGGCGGAAAAGGGCGAGTCCCTTTCATCCCCATTTAATTTGGGGTCTGGGGACTTCTCCCCAGTGCTGTTTGCGACAAACGCCTGTCCGGCGAGGACCTTGCCCGCGAGGGCATCCCTTCCGGGAATCAGCGCTATCTCGTGATATCATGTTCTGGGGTTGAGCTGATTTTGTGGATGGCGAGATCTGCGCCCATCTGCTCTTCTTCGGGAGTAAGGCGAATGCCGATGAGGCGTTTTAGTTCCCCATAGATCAACAGACCGGCAAGGCCACCAAAAGCCGCTCCTCCAAGCGATCCCATGAGCTGCGCGCCAAAGCTAACATCACCCAGACCGCCCAGCGCTTTGAGGCCAAAAATACCGGCCGCGATGCCGCCCCATAATCCGCACATGCCGTGCAAGGCCCAGACGCCGAGCACATCATCAAGCTTCCAGTCATTGTGGCACTTCTGGAACAGATAGACGAACAGGGCACCGGCCACACCACCAACAATGAACGAGCCGATAGGATGCATGATGTCGGAACCGGCACAAACAGCGACGAGGCCTGCCAGTGCACCATTGTGAATAAAACCGGGGTCATTGCGGCCAACAATGAGGGCGGATAAAATTCCGCCAACCATGGCCATCAAAGAGTTGAGTGCAACAAGCCCCGAAATATCCTTGACCGAGCCAGCGGTCATGACATTAAAGCCGAACCAGCCGATACACAAAAGCCAGGAGCCAAGGGCCAGCCAGGGAAGGGAAGAGGGAGGGATGGCGATGACTTTACCTTTGGCATTATAGTGGTCCTGGCGCGCGCCCAGTGCCCAAACTGCCGACAGAGCGATCCAGCCGCCAAAAGCATGGACAACAATTGAGCCGGCGAAATCCCTGAATGGATGGCCAAAGGTGGCTTTCATCCAGTCTTGTATTCCGTAATTCCCATTCCAGACGACACCTTCCAGGATAGGATAAGCGAGACCGACAATGAGAGCGGTGGCGGCGATCTGCGGCCAGAATCTGGCGCGTTCGGCGATGCCGCCCGAGATGATGGCCGGGATAGCGGCGGCAAAAGTCGCAAGGAAAAAGAATTTGACGAGGCTGAGGCCCTGATTGGCGAAGCCCTCCCCGCCGCCCGAGATCGATTGGGCATCGCTAAAGAAATTGACGCCGTAGGCGATCGTATAGCCGATGAAGAAATACATGGTTGTGGAGACGGCAAAATCGACGAGGATTTTTACCAGCGCATTGACCTGGTTCTTGTGGCGCACCGTGCCAACCTCAAGAAAGGCAAATCCCGCATGCATGGCAAAAACCAGTATGGCCCCCAACAAGACAAAGAACACATCAATGCCTAGCAATGATTCCGCAGTCTTCTCCATGAAATGATAACTCCCCTTCAAATGATCATTAGTTTTTTCTTGAAATTCTTATGGTTTTTGATTGTTTTAGGGGATTTAGCGCGCAAAACGCAAAGGATTTCTATGAAAGAGGGGGATGATCGGGCAATCAAGGACCCAAAAAATTGCATTAGGTGATCTCGAATACGGGATTTTGGAGCGAGCGAACATAAAAGTGGGTGGCATCCGTGTTGGTTGGATGCCACCCATTATTCTGCGTCGGGGGGGACGTAAGTTAGTAGGTTAGGCTCGCCAGCACATATCCGGCTGTAATAGTCGCGAATAGTCCGGAGATTGACCAAAGTATTAACCAGTTATCCGATTTCATCGTAGCTCTCCTTTCCTTCTCATACCCA
>JAJRQA010000247.1 GCA_024280475.1 Alphaproteobacteria bacterium | reverse complement strand
CTGGATGAAGAGCTTGATGGCGATGAGATCTCCAGTGACGATGCCGACGATGAGCGCCCGCAACAACCCGGTGACGATGACCAGCAAGACGAGAGCCTCGAAGACAGCCAGGACGGTGATCTGGAGGGGGACGGAGACGCACAATCGGGCGAGGGGCAAGATGGCGACGAGATGAACCCGCAGGACCTCCCCGACAGCGATGCGCCGGGTATGGATATGTCTGGGGACATGCAACTGCCAGACGCCCCGCCGCCACCCAATATCAGCGTCCTTGATAGCCCCGAAGCATTTGGCTATCGCACCTTCACGACCCAGCATGACGAGGTTATAAATGCTTACGAGCTGTGCGAGACTATTGAGCTTGATCGTCTGCGCGCCTTTCTCGACAAACAGCTGGCGAACTCGTCACAAGTCATTTCACGTCTTGCCAACCGCTTGCAGCGCCGCTTGATGGCCCAGCAAAATCGCCATTGGAATTTCGACCTTGAAGAGGGCGTGCTGGATACCGCAAGGCTGACACGCCTCATCACGGACCCCTTGTCCGCCCTCTCGTTCAAGGAAGAAAGCGAAACCGAGTTTCGCGATACGGTCGTCACCTTGCTGATTGATAATTCGGGATCAATGCGTGGTCGCCCGATCCTGATTGCCGCTTGTAGCGCCGATATTCTGGCCCGCACATTGGAGCGCTGCGGCGTCAAAGTGGAAATTCTGGGATTTACCACCAAGGCCTGGAAAGGCGGCTGGTCACGCGACGACTGGATCAAGGCAGGCAAGCCCAATGGCCCTGGAAGGCTCAATGATCTGCGCCATATCGTTTATAAATCTGCCGACAACCCCTGGCGGCGCTCCCGGCGCAATCTGGGACTGATGATGCGCGAAGGCATCCTCAAGGAGAACATTGACGGCGAGGCTCTCGCCTGGGCGCACGGGCGACTGCTGGCGCGTCCCGAGCAACGGCGTATCCTGATGATGATTTCTGATGGTGCACCAGTAGATGACAGCACCCTGTCCGTCAATTCAGGTGGCTATCTGGAGAACCATCTGCGCCATGTGATCGAGGAAATAGAAACCAAATCCCCCGTTGAGCTTTTGGCCATCGGCATCGGCCATGACGTCACCCGCTATTATCGCCGCGCCGTTACTATTTCCGATGTCGAAGAGCTGGCTGGCGCCATGACCGACAAGCTGGCCGAGCTGTTCGACGATCAATAATCATTCGATTTACTTGATTTAGAAATAGCCAGACCAGGGGATCGCCGCAAATCATGTCTCGAAAAAAGAAAAAACACAAACTCCATAAACCTCCCCCTCTATCTCCTTGCTATCCCGAATGGCTGGAATTCTATTTTGGCCGTTTAAGCGATAAGGACGACCCGTGGCAAAACGAATGGGAATTTGATGTCCCACATGAAGAACTCCCCGGCCTGTTTGCCCATATGCTGGAAAATGCCGCACAACAGCTCGCCCCCTTTTCCAACCGACAAATCGCCATGGGCCTTGAAGCTTTGTTCATGCCCGATCACAGTGATATTTCTTTTTTGGTCAGTGACAAAGCCATCTGCGATCAGCCAAAAGACCGGCTTGCCCGGGCTCTAAAGCCTTTTTATACTGACTTTCTCGCTAATCGTTGTGCACATGGCCTTGGACATCTTGACGAAAACAGCGATCACCCTCTTGGCTACTTTCTCTATATGCTCTGGGATGTCTCCGCTTTGGGAGATCGTCTCATTGACCTGCAAACAGGGCATAATGGGAACAGCATACTGGTTGAGACTTTTGGCGAAATACTACTCCACACCCCTGCCAATCCAGCTTGCCTTGAAAGCATATTGCACGGTCTTGGCCATATGGTTCTCATCCACCCAAAACACGCTCGCCAGATCAACCGGGTCATTGACAGTCTCCTCATCAAACACCCGGGCTTACGCCCCGAACTGATTGAATATGCGCAACTGGCCAAAACCGGCTGCATTCAATAGTGCCAAGATGGTATGACCTCCTTGAATGCGACAATATCAGGTGGTAAATCCCTATAGTCAGCAATTTAAGGGCTAGATAGCTTCCTATGAAACGCACTTACATATCGTTCGCCATCGCCATCATGTTCAGTACAATGGTATCGAGCGATGTTCTTAGCGGCTCCAGGGAGCTGCAAAGAAATTATGATATCGCGGTCAGCGCGACACAAATAGTGTTTGACAAACTCAATCCCGGCAAAACGGTGTTTGGTCGCCTCACCTGGCGCGGCGGCCTTGTACTCAATTCGGACCATGATGAATTTGGTGGCTATTCCGGGATCGCCCTCACAAAAAAAGGCCAGCAATTCTTTGCAGTCTCCGATAAGGGCACCTGGCTGCGCGCCAAGCTTCTTTACAAAGATGATCATCTCATCGGCATCGAAAAGACCCTGATCGGTCCCTTACGAGCCAGAAATGGCAAAAGCCTGCGGGCTAAAAAATATTCCGACGCCGAAGACATTTCCCTATGGACAAGGAAAAACAAGTCCTATGCCTTGATCAGCTTCGAACGCAAGCATCGGATCGGGCGCTTTCCCATCACCAAGACTGGCATACAAAAACCCACCAACTATCTTAAACTCCCCAAGGGCGTGTTCAAGACCACTAGAAACAAGGGTCTTGAAGCCCTGACGATCCTCACTGACAAGAAAAACAAGGGTACAGTTCTGACTTTTCTGGAGCGCCGTCACGATAAAAAAGGCAATCACAAAGGCTGGCTGATCCGCAATAAAAAATCATGGAAAATCCGCCTGAAACGCTACGGAAAATTTGATATTACCGGCCTGACCACTCTGGCCAATGGCAATGTGCTCGTACTGGAGCGCCATTTCAGTTTTTTGACCGGCGTGCAAATGCGCATCCGGGAAATCAAACACCAAGATATTCGAAAAAAAGCGGTGCTGGATGGGGAAATTCTGGTCAGCGCCACCATGCGCTACAATATCGACAATATGGAAGGCATCAGCGCCCACACCAACAAGGGCGGCGAAACCATTATTACACTGATGTCGGATAATAATTTCAACAAGAACGGCCTGCAGCGAACCGTGCTGATGCAATTCAAATTGGATTGATTGAACTAAACCCCCAGTTCATGCACAGATCTCCCGATAAAATCGCCAGAATATATTGACAGACCAACTGGTCTGTTTTAGCATCCGTGGCAATTATAACCAAAGGGAGGAAAACAATATGACTTATCCAGTTATCACCGCTATCGCAGCAGGCATCATCATCAATCTGCAAATGATCCTGATGATGATTTGCGGCAAGAGCCGTTACAAACATTCACAAGGTCTGGGCGATAAAGGCCAACCGGAATTGCTGAAGCGTATCCGCTCTCATGGTAATCTGGCCGAGAATGCAGCCATCGTGTTGCTGGTGCTTGGTTTGCTCGAAATGGCGGGCATCAACCAGATGATCATCATTATTGCCGCATCCGCTTTTGTCATTGGCCGCTTCCTGCATCCCCTTGGACTGTTCAAAACATCAGGGTCCAGTATCCCCCGCGCTGTAGGTGTCGCCGCGACCGGCATTGTCGGTATGGCTGGTGGCCTCTATTTGATCTATATTGCCGTTGGAATGCTGTAGAATTGAATAGCTTGAAAGTGAAACACATTTTTTTCAACTCCTCTTGAAAGGCACAAGACATGATTGATTTTTACACGGCCGCCACACCCAACGGTCACAAGATTTCGATTGCACTTGAAGAAATGAAATTGCCCTATGAGTTGCACCCCATTGATTTCAATGAAGAAGAACAAAAAGCACCCGATTTTCTGAAATTCAGCCCCAATGGAAGAATTCCCGCCATCATCGACCGCAATGAAGGTGATTTTGCAGTGTTTGAATCTGGCGCCATCCTGATTTATCTGGCGGAAAAAACCGGTCAGTTCATGCCATCTGACGCCAAGGGCCGCTCATTGGTCATGCAATGGCTGATGCTGCAAATGGCTGGCGTTGGCCCGATGATGGGACAGGCTTTTGTGTTTTTGAACTATTTCCCCGAAAAGATCCCATCCGTCATTGATCGCTATAAAAACGAAAGCGCCCGCCTGCTTGGCGTCCTCGACAAGCGGCTGGGAGAAGCTGAATATCTGGCTGGTGACTATTCTATTGCCGATATGGCCACCTTTCCCTGGGCATCACGCTATGACATGCTCGACCTTGATGGCGCGAAGCTACCCAACCTTTTACGGTGGATCGACCTCATAGATGCGCGCCCAGCCGTTGAAACTGGCATGGAATTACCGCCGATGATCAGTGCGGACGAACGCATCGAACGGGCCAAAAAAATGCTGGTGAAGTAAACAAGATTACGCTTACCGCGCGGCAGCTTATGCAGCTGGCAGCAAGGGGCTAGCCCCTTGCTGCCCTTGTCTGGTAAATTGGGGTTTGGGGATTAGTCCCCAACGCCATGCGCGTAGCATGCCCGACCGACGAGGTCATTCGAGCGCTAAATTATAAAACTGGCGATCAGATCATCATCGGTGATGTCCTCGTAATGGATACCCGCTTTACTCATATTTTTGGTCAGGGTCGTAAAGTTTTTGGCGTCTTTGGTTTCCACACCCAGCAGGATTGAGCCAAAATTACGGGCTGATTTCTTCAGATATTCAAAGCGTGCCACATCATCATCTGGTCCAAACAGAGCCAGAAAATCGCGCAGAGCTCCGGGGCGTTGAGGCAATCTAATAATGTAATATTTCTTACGCCCCGCCGCTTTCATGGCCCGCTCCTTGACCTCTGGCAAACGTTCAAAATCAAAATTACCACCAGACGTCACGCAAACAATTTTCCGGCCCTTGAGGTCGCTGGCTGGAAGTGAACGCAAAGCTTCAATAGCCAATGCCCCAGCGGGTTCCAGAACAATGCCCTCATGATTGAGCATCAAGATAATGGTCTCGCAAAGCTTGTCTTCGGAAAGCAGCAGGACTTTTTGTGGATCCACGTTTTTCAGACGTTTGAAATTGACTGCTCCGACCTGCGCCACGGCAGCCCCATCAACAAAACTATCGATTTGATTGAGCTGTACGCGCTTGCCAGCTTCCAGCGAGCGTTTGAGACTTGGTGCGCCTTCTGGCTCAACGTAAAGCAGTTTTGTGCGTGGCGACAATTCCGCAAAGACCTGACTGACGCCCGCAGAAAGACCACCACCACCAACCGGCATGATCAGCAAATCAATTGCGCCATCGCTTTGGAATGCCTGCGACAGCATTTCGACGCCAACGCTTGCCTGACCTTCAATGATATCAGCATGATCAAAGGGCGGCACCAGCATCGCCCCCGTTTCCTTGGCATAGGCAATGGCCGCCTTGTTGCTTTCATCAAATATATCGCCGATCAGTTCGATACGTACGCGCGTGCCGCCAAAGATGCGGGTCTTGTCGATTTTTTGCTGAGGGGTTGTCACCGGCATATAGATAACGCCATCGACACCAAATTTCTGACAGGCATAGGCAAACCCTTGCGCATGATTGCCAGCCGAGGAACAGACAAATTTGCTATTATCGGGATTTGCCAGCATGGCTTTGCGAAAAAAATTGAAGGCACCGCGCAATTTATAACTGCGTACCGGTCCCAGATCTTCGCGCTTGAGATAAATCTGCGCCCCATAGAGATCACTCAAATAGGCATTATATTGCAGAGGTGTTTCCTCGAACACGCCGCGAAGGGCACTGGTCGCCGCTTCCACGCCGGCCAGATAGCTGGATTTTTTTGGTTTGTTCATGGGAAAACTTATCGCGCCAAGCCATGTGCATTGCAAGAGGTTTGATATAATATCGCGTTTTAGCACCGTTGATTTTTATCTCAGACAAAGAACCACACAATGCACGCCCTGTTCATCTATGGCACCTTAAAACGCGGCTTTGCCAATTTCGATCCTTACATGAACGATGCACACTATATTGGTCCCGCCCAGACAAAGCTGCGTTTTCCACTGGTGATCGGCGGCAAATGGTTCTCCCCGTGCCTTATCGATGAACCAGGTGAAGGGCATCAGGTACTGGGTGAATGCTTCAACGTTAGTAACCGGGTTCTTGATAGTCTGGACTTGCTCGAAGCCACCCATCTGCAAAATGGCTATCGGCGCATCAAAATTGAGGTGTACCAGAAAGGCAGCGACAGCCCACAAAAGGTCTCAGCCTATGTCAAAGACCGAATATGGATTGAAGGCATTCACAGCCAGCCTTTGGAGAAATATCGGATCGACCCCCGCTATATCGAAATCGCCAATCGCCCAATCTAGCCCCAAAGAGCCTAAAGCAGCTTTTGCCAGAACTCCGCGCAGCCCATCTGCGCATCAAGTACATAAGGGGCAAAACCCTCGCGTCTATAGACCTTGCGGGCCGCTTCATTGCCTTGCAAAACTTCAAGGGTCAGCTTCACGCATCCGCGCACCACAGCTTCTTTTTGTGCCGCCCCAAGCAAGGCACCCGCAATATTGCGGCCGCGAAAATCTGGATGGACGATCACATCATGAATATTGAGCAAAGGCTTGCACGCGAAGGTCGAGAACCCTTCCATGCAGGTCAACAGCCCGGCGGGCCGATCGTCCACATAGGCGAGAAAACTAATGCAATGGTCTCTTGCCGCTAACGCCGCTGGCAGCTCAGCCTTGATCTGCTCGCTTAAATCCTCGCCGCCGCCCATCGGGTCACGCGCATAAAGGCTCATCAGTGAGATAAAGTCGCCAGCTTGCCCGCGATCATTGAGATCTGCTTTGAGGATGTTCATATCGTCCCCTATTCCAGCTCGTCGAGCAAGGATTGTAATTTTTTTGGTAGCGCACTATTGAAGCGCATTTCTTCACCGGTAATGGGATGCTCGAAGCCAAGTTCCGAGGCGTGCAGGGCTTGCCGGTTGAGGCTTTCCAGTGCCTGTTGCGCCTTTTCCGGCAGGTTGCGGGCGCTGGCCTTATACCCCGCCCCATAGGCATCATCACCGAGCAGCGGATGATGGATGTGAGCGAGATGAACCCGGATTTGATGGGTGCGCCCGGTTTCCAGCTTACAGCGCACAAGCCCTACTCGCACCATGCCATCAGTGTCGAAATAGGTCTCTAGAAGTTCATAGTGAGTGATGGCGAATTTGCCCAATCCCGCATTGAATTTAGCTTCTGGCACCACCGCGATCTTCAGACGGTTTTTTGTCGAGCGGGCCAGCGGTACATTTATGGTGCCGTGCTTGCGCACAGGGGCACCCCAGATCAGTGCCAGATAGGCCCGTGTCAGAGGGCCGGTGCGGCCATGATCGGCAAATTGCGCCGACAGGCCTTTGTGTGCGGCATCGCTTTTAGCCACCACCAGCAGGCCGCTGGTATCCTTGTCGATCCGGTGCACAATGCCCGGGCGGCGCACCCCGCCAATGCCCGACAGGCTGTCGCCACAATGATGCAAAAGGGCATTGACCAGAGTGCCATCCCAGTTGCCTGCAGCCGGGTGCACGACCATACCGGAGGGTTTATTGACAACAATCAGATGCTCATCCTCATAGACCACATCAAGGGGAATATTTTCAGGCTGAGGGTCCGGCTCGGTCAAGTCGGGGATGCTTAACTCAAACTGTTGGCCACATTTGACCCGGTGGTTCGGCTCCTCTATCGTAGCGCCTTTGAAGCGCACTTGACCTTCCTTGATCAGCACTTTGAGGCGCGAGCGGCTCAAGCCCTCAATACCTGCGGCAAGGAACTGATCAAGACGCATATTGTCATCCTCGACCAATGCGGTCAGGACATGTTTTTGGCTAGAGGACGAACTCATATGAACTCCATAGAAGACCCGGTTGAGGACGAGATCGACGATAACGCACCCATTCCTGGCACCGTTTTTAACAAGCGTCAGGCGCGTATGTTGAAATATCTGGTTATAATTATGGGCCTCATGCTGATCGGCGGCTTTGCCCTGATGATTGGTATCATCGCTTACCGCGCCTCGCAACCGGCAACTAAGAGCGGACCTATCGCCCCGGCCGGCGTCATGGTTCCAAACACGGTATCAGCGTCCACTACTGGCATCCAGAACTTGACAACTGCCCCGCCAATAGCAACCAGAGCCATAAAAGGTCTTATTCCCAAGGGCGCGACCTATCTTGATAGTACCATTAATGGCAATCGGTTGGTTCTCACTTTGCAAACCAAAAACAAGGGGCTCAAACTATTGCTCATTGATCTTGATCATTGGCGGATTATCGGAGACGCGATCCTGGCACCCAAGGAATAACCCCCCTCATGACCATTGATTTGCTGATCATATTTTGCGTATTTTCGTTCTTTTACATCATTAGTCCGGGACCAGCGATCTTCCTTGCCATATCCAACGGCATGGCTGCTGGCTTGATGTCGGTGTTTTGGTCGACAGCGGGCAATATCAGCGGTCTGTTCATTTTGTCGTGCATTTCCATTTCAGGGCTTGGCGTGCTTTTGATCTCATCAGCGTCTTTGTTCCTGATCGTCAAAGTGATCGGCGCGCTCTATTTAATCTTTCTAGGCATCAATCAGTTTCGCACGATCAAAATCTTGGATGCGTCTCTTTCCCATATGAACACCAACGATCAGCGCCGTTCTTTTTCGTTTTTTCGCGAAGGGTTTTTGCTGGCACTCACCAACCCCAAAGCCATTTTGTTCTTCATGGCCCTGTTCCCTCAATTCATCACGCTCGACCAAGCCTTGATGCCGCAATTTTTCATTTTAACAGCGATCTTCATGGGCTTGTCGTTTTTGTCCTTGTTCAGCTATGGCTTTATTGGAAAATCGGCACGAGGCCTGTTTCGCAATCAACGGGCCATGAGCTGGTTTCACCGCGTCACCGGCGGCCTGTTTATCGCCATGGGCCTTGGCCTGCTACAACTTAAAAACGCCGGAAGCTGATATTGATCCCGCTTATTTGCAAATGAGCGAGAGTTGGCTGACATAGAGCATCTTTAAGACAAAAGCACGCAACACCGGCCAGTCATCAGGCCATTGTGATTTGAGATCGCCCGCCAAACTCTCTATAGTCTGCAAATCAATAACCAGAAAAAAGGGACGTGACAAATGAAGAGATTACAAACCCTGATGATCAGCTTATTTTCAGCTTTTTTCCTGATAAGTGCTGCCCACGCGGAAGGCATGACCCACAAGATCGCCGTTCACGTGAATCAAAATGACAAGAAAGTCATGAACATGGCTTTGAACAATGTGCAAAATCTCACCAAATATTACACCTCAAAAGGCGACAAGGTGATCGTCGAAGTCGTCGCGTATGGCCCTGGCCTGCATATGCTGCGCTCTGACACCAGCCCCGTGAAGGATCGCATCGAGACCATGAGCCTTGCCATGCCGACCCTGAAATTTTCAGCCTGTGGCAATACACATCGAAAAATGACTAAAAAATCGGGTAAAAAAGTTCCCCTTATTTCCGAGGCTTCCAAAGTGCCATCAGGGGTCGTGCGCCTGATCGGTCTGCAAGAACAAGGTTATAGCTATATCAAGCCATAACTTACGCGCTCAAGAAAAGGCAAAATCGGCGCGCTCGAACTCACCGGCATATTCGAGTTCGGTGGCGCCGGTCATCATAATGTGATCGTCGCTCTCGCGCCATTCCATTTTGAGCGCGCCGCCGGGCAGATTGACGGTGATAGTTCGATTGGTGAGCTTGCGGCGAACCCCGCAAACCACTACCGCGCAAGCAGCTGTTCCGCAAGCCTTGGTGAGGCCCGCACCACGCTCCCAGACACGGATCGTTACCTCATTCTCGCTCTCCACCTTGGCAAGGGTGATATTGGCCTGCTCTGGAAACAGGAAATGGTTTTCAAGAAAAGGGCCAATTTTAGAAAGATCATGAGCCGCCAGATCATCCACCCAGAAAATACAATGAGGATTGCCCACATTGACGACGCAGGGGCTATGCAGGACCGGATTATCAATAGGCCCCATTTGCAACTCAATACGGCTGGTATCGTAAAACTCTTCGGACAGGGGAATTTGCTCCCACCCCATGCTTGGTAACCCCATATCAACGCTAACGTCGCCACTCGCTTGCACCACAGCGCCAAGCAGCCCGGCATTGGTCTCGATCAGTGATGTCGCGCGCCCCAGTTCAGTTTGCAACAACCAGCCAACGCAGCGCGTTGCGTTGCCGCACGCATCAACCTCACCCCCTTCGGCATTATAAATACGCATGAAAATGTCAGCCGGCTTAGAAGTCTCCAGGACGATCAGCTGATCACAGCCGATACCGGTCTCGCGATTGGCAAGGTCGCGCACCTGCCTATTCGTGAATGAGAGATTGAGCGTGCGATTGTCAATGATGATGAAATCATTGCCAAGACCGTTCATTTTCAAAAAGGGTATGGTGCAGCGATGGGTCATGGGGCTACTGATAAGCCCTCAAATGAATTGATGCAATCATCATCAAGCCAATGCTCCGCTGCTATCCGCCCCACAGCTCAACTTTCTTGCCTTCTTCGCGTAATTTATCGCCTTTTTCCTGCACAAAACGCTGAAAGCCGATCTCTTTGGTCCGGCCCGAGCGGACATATTCAAACATAGCCACAAAATGGAATGGTTTGAAATAGCCAGGCATACGCATGACTTCTGCTTCACGGCCCACTTTGCCAAGAGATTTACTGGTGTCCATTTGGAAAAAATTCATGGTGGGCGTAAAATTGACCCGCCAGCGCTGGGCAAGTTCGCGTTCACCCATTTCCTTGCCGTCAAGATCCGTGACCTTGCGAGGTCCCCAGATATCAAGTTGCAAGATGTTGAAATTGGCTTTTATATATTTGCGAATTTCTGGAACCGCAAAATTCACCTTGTGCATTTCCTTGCAATAGGGGCAGCCTCGTTGCTCCCACAGAATCGCGAAATTCTTGCCTTCGTCGGCCGCTTCCTTGATGTCGTCACGAAGATCCAAAAAGCTCTCCACAAACCAGTCCTGATGGTAAAGCCCATCTTCGCCAATCGTGTATCCTGGATCTTTGGCAAGCGCAGGCGCGATCGCAGCACCGCTCAATCCGCCAGCAAGCCCAAGGGCACTGGCGCCTCCTAAAGCACTAAAACCACTTAGTAAGCTACGTCTTGTGAGTGCCATCGGCGTGTCTCCCTTGCTGTTGCGCGCGCAATTGCTCGAAATACCTGATCAAGTATAACACAAAATTGCATGGCAAGTTGACACGATCATGTGAACGAGAAGAGCGCCAAGAAGATCATGCCGCTCTATTTAAAGAAACGACTTTTAGACCGGAGTGCTTCCCGTATGCGTTCTTTTTCTTCCATCGCAGACTCTATAGATCCCTTGATCATCTCTGCGTCAGATGCTTCTTCTTCAAAGTCTGGAGCATCAAGCACAGGCGCCTCGGTTTCTGACGACTGCGGTGCCGCCATCGTTGGGATAGAAGCATGCTTTTGCGGCGCTGGGTTATCTTGCGCTGCTGGGGACATAAGCGGGTCCTTTGCCGCCGCATCACTTGGCATCAAAACTGCCTCAGCGATTTTAGCGTCCCCCGTCGTATTGGCGGTCGGAGTACCAGCTGCCCGCCAGCGCTTGACGACATTTTCGAGAAAATCCTCATCGTCGTCGATGGTCTCGCGCCAGCTTTCAGTAAATTTGGCGGTCGAGCTACGCGGCAAATATTTGTCGTCAAGACGATCAAATCGCATGCGCACTGGCAAGGTCACGCCATCGCCAAAAACAATACATTCTCCCATACCAAGGGATGGCAGAAATTCCAGCAGAGAACTGGCAGCATCCGAGATCGCCGACAAGACGATTGTTTGGTCCAGATCATTGGCCATGCGCATCACAAACAAAGTGTTGCACTGGGAAAGAATGGTTGAATCAATTTCCGAGGGGCGCTGTGAGATCACACCAAGCGATACCCCATATTTGCGCCCTTCCTTGGCAATCTTGGCCAGCGAGCGCTTAGTCGGTTCAAATCCCATTTTGCTGTCCGCAGGAATGTAGCGATGGGCTTCTTCACAAACGATGGTGATCGGCACCTTGCCGCCGCTCCACAGGGCAAAATCAAAGGCCATGCGGGCGATTACCGAAACCACCACATTGATCACTTCAGATGGCAGGCCTGTCATTTCAATAATAGTAATCGGCCGGCCATTCACCGGTATGCGGAACAAACGTCCAAGGATGGCCGCCATCTGATCCTGCACCGTCGTTGATCCAAACATGAAGGAGTAGCGAACATCTGAAGTCACAGCTTCAATACGAGCTTTAAGAACCTTGTAGGGGCCGATCGAGTTTTTCATATCGAGGCGACCCATATGCTCATTGAGCAAATCATTTATATCTGAGATCCGATATGGTAATGGCGCATCGACTGAGAAATTGGCATTATCACTGGTACGCATCGCCAGGCGCCCCCCGCGCTTGCCATTCGCGTAGCGGGCCTTGGCCATGGGAATGAGGTCAGCAAGAATTTCGACCTCCTTGGATCGCCCCTTGCGATCTCCCACCAACACTTCAACGATTTCTTCAAACGTCAAAAACCAGAATGGCAATTGCAGCTCATTCACCGAAATAACCTCAGCCATATTGCCAAAGCATTTCGTATATTCATTATGAGGGTCAATGAGGACAACATGACCCTCGGGGTTTTTATCAAGAATCTGGCGCAGCAATAGCGCAGTTGAGCAAGATTTTCCGGTGCCGGTGGAACCCAGCACGGCGAAATGCTTACCGAGCATTTCATTCACCCGTATCACCGCATCAATACTTTGATCTTGATGGATTTTACCGATACGGATCGTTTCCTCATTGTCCCATGAATAAGCTTTTTTCAACTCCTCGTGAGAACATTTATAAATGAGATCACCCAGCGCTGGATAAGCCATGACACCGCGGCGAAATTTATCTGGCACACCTTGTTCATTTTTGAACAATTCGCCCACCAGCTCAATCTCGGCAATCCACAGCTCTTGCTCGCTATCGACTTCGGTTGGAGCTGGAGCGCTGAGCGCCGAAACCAGACAAAGGACTACCGAGATCGGCGTATCCACCTTCAAAAGGGTACCCATTTCGGGTTGCAGAGCCTTGCTCTCTTCTGATCCATTGGAATTATGGAAGACCAGAGCAATCGCCTGTGATCCTGTCACAGAGACGATACGACCAACCGGTACGCCTTTTGTGGCGTCCTCTACGGGGGTCGTGCTGTGCGCCTTTTGTGTCATTTTTATATCCGTCCTCATCAAGAAAAATTTAGTCGTTCAAGCGCATGTCAAATTATGCTGCTACTTTTTCAGATAATTTTTGTTTCTGTTCACTCACATCTATCGGCAATATCGTTGCAACAACTGTTCCTTCGCCGCGGGCGCTGGAAATTTCCAGTTTGCCACCATGCTGCTCGATCAGCCCCTTGGCAATGGCCAACCCAAGGCCGGTTCCCTCTTGCTCGCGCGATAGATTGTTATCGACCTGACCAAACGGGCTCATGGCGACCTCGATCTCGGCCTGGTTCATGCCAATGCCCGTGTCTCCGATCGTCACCATCAGTTTTTTATTTTCAAAACTCGAGACACATACCGAGATGCTTCCACCCGCTGGCGTAAATTTGACGGCATTGGATAGCAGATTGGTATAAATCTGCTTCAATCGCATCGGATCACCGCGCATAATCGCCAGGTCAGACTCATATTCCTGGTGCAGCGTAATATTGTTCTCTTTTGCCTTGAGTTCTATAAGCCGCATGGCGGAGCGAAGAATTTCGCTTATGGACACGTCTTGCACATCCAGCATGGTCGTGCCGCTTTCAATCTTTGAAATATTCAAAATGGAATTGACGACATCCAGCAAATGATCGGCAGCTTCGTGAATATAGCTCGAAAATTCAACGACCTGCTGGGGCGTAAGTTCTGTATTTTCAGCTTTTCTCAATATTTTCGAAAATCCCAGTATGGCGTTCAGGGGCGTGCGCAATTCATGGCTCATATTGGCAATGAAGGCCGACTTCATTTTGCTCGCCTGTTCAGCCTGAACGCGCGCGGCACGCTCGGCAATCTTGGCTTGCTGGCGAGACAAAGCACTGCCCAGATTCTGGCTGTAGCTGGAAAGAGCACCATTTTGTGAGCCCTTTTTGGATCGAGATCCCATTTAAAAAAACCCATAAATCGCATTAGTAAACCATTTGAATTTGTATACGCCGGAAATGAATAAGAAATTAATAGCTGTATTGAAACAAGACATTTTCACATCACAATTGACTTGCACTCCTCCAAATAAAGCAGCAAAATAGGCTCAACACCTGAGGGGTGCCCTTTGCGCAAGGGCTGAGATGCCTGTTTGAGGCAAACCCTGATAACCTGATCCGGTTCGTACCGGCGGAGGGACGGGGTCTTGATGCTGCACCTCCATAGAGGGAAAATATACAAGCAGCCTCCTTGCACCAATCTTTGCCAATACCAGCTTGATCCATGAGCATAAACTGCCACTCCCCTCGTTGGGAAAGGCATGTTTAGTGAGGCAGATTATGGACACATCAGTGCTGCTGGCCCGCATCATCGGGCCCTATATGCTGATCGCGGCGATTGGGCTCTATGCCAACCGAAATGCCTATGATCGGCTGCTTGACGATTTGCGCGATCAGCCCTTGCTATTGATGGTTATGGGTGCCTTTACGCTGATCCTTGGGCTGCTCATGCTGCAATTCCACAATGTCTGGTCACTCGACTGGCGCATTTTGGTAACGCTGATCGGCTGGATCATGCTCATCAAGGGGACCCTGGCGATCATCGCCCCGCAAATTCTGACAAGGATCGCCAAGCACTATAAAAGCAATGATACACTTCTCAATATTCAGGCGACGATCGCCGCATTTTTTGGGATTTTAATGAGTTATATGGGCTATTTCGCCTGATTGAATGGCATAAACAAAACTGGAATGGACATCATCACATGAATATTAAAGACAACGCGCCGACAAAGCCCGAGATCACCACTGGCCCGCTGCCTGCCAGCACCAAGGTCTATTCCTCTCCCAAGGGTCACGAACACCTAAACGTACCGTTTCGCGAAATCAAACTGAGTGGCGGCGAACCCAATCTACGGGTTTACGATCCCTCTGGCCCTTACGGCGAAGAAGGCTATATTGCCGATGTCGAAAAGGGCCTTGCCCGCCTGCGCACGGATTGGATCATGAAGCGCGGTGGCGTCGAACTTTATGATGGGCGCACCAGTAAGCCAGAAGATAATGGCAACGCCACCGGCGACCGGCTGGCCCGCGCCTTCCCGATTGAAAACCAGCCATTGCGCGCCCTTCAAGGGGCACCGGTCACCCAATATGAATTTGCTCGTGACGGCATCATCACTGATGAGATGAATTACGTCGCCCACCGCGAAAATATTGGCCTGGCCAAAGCCCGCGATAATGCCCGCGAAAAACTCGATGCCGGTGAAGGCTTTGGGGCCGAGCTGCCAACCTTTGTGACGCCCGAATTCGTGCGTTCTGAAATCGCCCGGGGCCGCGCCATCATTCCCGCCAACATCAATCATCCAGAAGCCGAACCAATGATTATCGGCCGCAACTTTCTGGTCAAGATCAACGCCAATATCGGCAATAGCGCCGTCACCTCTTCGGTCGAAGAAGAAGTCGATAAAATGGTCTGGTCAACCCGCTGGGGCACTGACACGGTAATGGATCTCTCGACCGGCCGCAATATTCACAATACGCGCGAATGGATCATCCGCAACTCACCCGTGCCCATCGGCACCGTGCCGATCTATCAGGCGCTGGAAAAATGCGATGGCGATCCCGTCAAGCTAACCTGGGAAATTTTCCGCGACACGCTCATCGAACAGGCCGAACAAGGCGTCGACTATTTCACCATTCATGCCGGTGTACGCCTTGCTTACGTACCCCTCACCGCCAAACGCATGACCGGTATCGTCTCACGCGGCGGCTCCATCATGGCCAAATGGTGCCTGCATCACCATAAAGAAAGCTTCCTTTACACGCATTTCGAAGAAATCTGCGATCTCATGCGCACCTATGATGTCAGCTTCTCGCTGGGCGATGGCTTGCGCCCCGGCTCTATTGCGGACGCCAATGACGCCGCGCAATTCGCCGAACTCGAAACCCTTGGCGAGCTGACAAAAATCGCTTGGGAAAAAGGCGTGCAGGTCATGATCGAGGGGCCAGGTCATGTGCCCATGAACAAGATCAAGATCAATATGGACAAGCAGTTAAAGGAATGCCACGAAGCCCCCTTCTATACGCTTGGCCCCCTCACAACCGATATTGCCCCTGGCTATGACCATATCACCTCAGCGATTGGCGCCGCGATGATCGGCTGGTTCGGCACCTCAATGCTGTGCTACGTCACACCAAAAGAACATCTGGGCCTGCCCAACCGCGATGATGTGAAAGTCGGTGTCATCACCTACAAACTGGCCGCGCACGCAGCTGACCTTGCCAAGGGCCACCCCGGCGCACAGGTCTGGGATGACGCCATGTCAAAAGCACGCTTTGATTTTCGCTGGGAAGACCAGTTCAATCTGGCCCTTGATCCCGAAACTGCGCTTAAATATCACGACGAAACCCTGCCCAAGCAATCGGCCAAAGTGGCCCATTTCTGCTCCATGTGTGGTCCCAAATTCTGCTCCATGAAAATCACCCAGGACGTGCGCGACTACGCCGCCAAGCTGAATGAGAAAGAAGAGGCGGGGAATGCCGAAGGCATGACAGGGAAGCAAATAGAAGATGGCATGGCGGAAATGGCCGGCAAATTTCAGGAGTTGGGCGATAAACTCTACATCGAAGAGGACAAGCTCGCAGCCGAGAAAAAGAGCAACAAGGATTTGTAAGACGAGGCCATTCTTGTTCCCTCTCCCCCTCTTCTCTTCTATTTGGGGGGAGAGGGTTAGGGTGAGGGGGTAACTCTTCACAAAACAACAGCTGGCAAAAGGGCTACGCCCTCGTCCTCGCCGGACAGGCAGCCTGTGCGGCTGACAGCAAAGGGCCAGCCCTTTGCAAACCCGTTTTGGAAATGATGAAAGTAAACGATGCAAGAAATCATCATTATTGCAGGTCCAAATGGAGCTGGAAAAACCAGCTTTGCCAATGAATATTATGCAAGCGAAAATCACCAATCCGAATATATAAATGCCGATGAAATCGCCCGAAGGCTCAAAAAAGAAGGTGTGTCAACAGGCCAACTCGATCTCAAGGCAGGCAGGGAGATGCTGAAGCGAATAGAAGAACTTGCCCAACAACGCCAAAATTTTACACTTGAAACAACGCTTGCCAACCTGGGCTATGCGCGAAAAATCCCTACATGGCAAAAACAGGGATATGTTGTTATACTGGTTTATCTGCGCTTGCCCAGCATCGAGGACGCATTGGCGCGAGTAAAGCGGCGCGTTGAACTCGGGGGACATAATATCCCTGAAGCTACCATCCGCCGTCGTTTTGATAGAAGTCTGAGTTATCTCAACGAGCGCTACAAACCAGTTGTTGATGAATGGTATGTCTGGAACAGCCTCGAAAACAGTTTTAAACCGGCAGAAACATGGAATGATCCAAAATGAGCAATTTCAATCTCGCAAAGGCCAATAAAGCTCTAGATAAAACTGCCCGAACTGCCTGTTATGGCTCAGCACAGCAACGCAATGGTCGCTTTATAACTCCACTTGAAATGATCAATGAGAGGCTTGTAATAGAGACACGTTCGGCTCTCAAAAGCTGGGCTTTCGTTGAGAAGTCTCACATTTTCAACAAAAGAAGGCAGCGTTTTTGCCTTACCGAACAAACTTTTCGTTCTGATATCACCCCAGTCCTTTACATGAACCTGATTAACGCGTGGCGCGAGGCTCTATTGATTTTCTTCCGCCTCACTGATAAGGCCGAAACAGGCGGACAAACATTTCCTGCGTTTCTCAAAGAATATAGAAGACTGGATTTGGATTACCCAGCTTATGCCAAGGAAAAACACAAGGTATCATTTCTCGCCCTTGGTCTTGAAGAGGAATGGAAAGAACACATTACCAAATGTCAAACAATGGCAAAAGATCTGAAAACAAACAGCTACATAAATCACAAAAAAACAGAAGAAGAGCGACAGAAAAGACAAGAAGCAGAACAAAAAACCAAACTTGGTAAATTATACATACAGCTAAAAGTTGATCTCAGGATTCCACTTATGGCGCACTCAAAAGCAGCTGGTCCATTGCTACTCACAGACTACAAAAAGGAAGCAAGGCAAGCTATGATTTTCATCGCCAGTTTTTCCGAAGCAACTGAATTTATAACCTATGGTCGCAAAGCAGGCATGTACTCTTACTTCAAAGCTCAATGTAAAAGTGCCGAACAATATTGGGCAATGTGCGACAAACACATCTCGGATATATAAGAAAACGCCTGAAATCAGCCAATTCCTTGGCAGATCGATCTATATCTATTTTCTGGACCACACCCGCCGCCAAATAGCAACTAGCCAGCGGCACATGCTGACAATCGCGCTTAAGCGCCGCCAATACGACATATTGCGAAACCCTGGCAAAATGTGTACAGATCTCCAATTGACAAACAATATATCTTACGTCCCGAAAGGATAGGGTAAATGAGTTCGAACGGCAAAGAACCCGGCGCAGCATCGCCAGAAAAAACGGACAATCCCGACGAGCAAGAAACCATACCTCTCTTGTCCTTTGTGATGATGAAAAACACTGATTTTCCCACAACTGACCAAATGGTCGCCGCGATCAAAAAACGGGTTCCAGAATTTGAAACTGCGCAGTCAGAAGAAGCGCCAGAAAAATATGCCCCCATAATGGGAACCGTCGATGAAAAATTATGTGCCATCATGATGATTGATGAACCCAACCCCATGACTCCCGAAGAAAGCTTCCTCCAGAGCGCCTGGTGGTGGCCCGATATCCAAAAGGACGTCGAGGCCCGTAAATCCCACGCCATTGTCACGGTGATGGCTGGTGAGCCAACGATTGAGGACCACGCCTTGCTGGCCCGATTAACCGCAGCTGTGGTTGAAAGCAACGACACTATTGGCGTCTTGTGGAACGGAGCCGATGCGGCGTGGCGCACCGACATGTTTCTTGGCGTCGTCAACCAGTACAAGAAGGAGCCGCCCTTGCCCCTGTTTGTGTCCATAAAGCTTGGTCGAGACACAGAGTTCCCGGCCAAGAGCGGCGAACCGGGCTGGCTAGCCATGACATTTGGGCTGAGGACCTTTGGCATGATGGAAATCGAAACGCGCGGCTTTGAGGGGCAATCTCCCGAGCCAATGATTGATAATATGCAAAATATGGCAAGCTATCTCATGACGTCGGGACCCGTTATCAATGATGGTGATACAGTTGGTCAAAACGAGCAAACGCAAATCAAAATCCAGTTCGAAGACTCTACTCTCAATCCAGGTAACCAAGTTTACCGTCTCTATATGAGTTGACGCGGCACACCAATTTGCATGAATTACAAACGTAATCAAAATTCTTTGGCGAGGCCCGCACCATGCACCGTTTAACCGCGAACATCTTATCCATCAAAGGCGCCCTCTTAATGCTGGGCTTTGCCTTCTTGCCCGGCTCTTTTGCGTCAGAAGCATCTGCCCTTAAAAACGAGAACCTGCTGGTCGGCCTGCCGCAAGGCTACAAAATGGCCTATCAAACCCGCGTCAAGAATATGAAGATAACGGAGATGATCCCGCAATCCCAGTCATTGAAAAACTGGTCAGAAATGGTCACGGTGCAAATTTTTCTCAACGACAAGAAGCTCTCGCCGATCAAATTCTTTCATCTCATGCGCTCAACACCCGCCAAGGCGTGTAAAGGCAGCCGCGCCATCTTGATCAAAAAAGGATTTGAAAATGGCTATGCCTTTTCGTTCTTTTTTCTGATCTGCCCTCTAAATACCAAAACGAAAAAACCCGAATATACCTGGTTCAAAACCATTCGTGGCAAAGACAGCTTTTATGTTGTGCAAAAAGCCTGGAAGAAAAAGCCCGCGAAAAGCAGCATTGTAAAATGGACGAAATATCTACGCCGGGTTTCCGCATGCGACACACGCAAAGCGCGGCACAAATGCCCCGCCAAATAGCCCTCAAACAAAAACCCCGGACAGGCACAAAACCAATCCGGGGATGAAGAAAAATATTACATCACCTAATAATAGAGCCGATGGCGCAATAAACGGCGCAGGTGGCGCAGAGCCCGCCGTTTTTTATAGCGTTTGTAGCGACGAGAATAACGATAGCGTCGATATCGTGGATAACGGTGATAATGGCGTTTGTAGCCATAGCGATAAGAGGGGGCATAATGACGACGATATCCGTAATAACGCCGTGGATAAGAATATCCATAGCCAATCCGAATACGAAAACCAACTTGCTTTATCAGCTCTTTCAGTGTTGCGTCATCGGTAATTGCACCTTGCTCATTTGTCAAAGGCAAGGAGGAGGCAGGTTTTGACAACGGCGTCAGCTTTACTGCACCAGTCCCTGGCAGGGCCATTGCCACCGGCACAAACAAAAAGCCAGCAAACACAATCGTGAGTAAAGTCAAAATTCTGGATAGCTGGGGCATGAGGGTCTCCTTTTATTCGAAATACAGTTCTTGTACCTGTCTGCAACTATACTACAGTTTCTAAAGCTTAACGAGTAACAATTGTTAACGCCTGCGCGATGAATTAGAAAAAAACAGATCATCTGTTTACTTCAAGATCTTGTACAAAGCATAAGAGGCAAAATAATTTTCACAATAATTCAGGACAGATGAAAAATGACCCTTGAAGCCGAACTGCTAAAACGCGGTGAACATAAATGCGAGCTGTGTAGCGCCTCTGATGAGCTTGGCGTTTTTGAGGTGCCGCCAGGCAGCGATGGCAGTGTCGCCCAATGTGTACTGATCTGTGAGACCTGCAAGGATCAGATCGATCATCCCGACAAAATTGATGTGCATCACTGGCGCGCCCTCAATGACGCCATGTGGAGCACCCATCCCCCTGTGCAGGTGATGGCGTGGCGCATGCTGACACACCTATCATCGCGCGAGGGTTGGGCACGCGATCTGCTCGACATGCTCTATCTTGACGAGCAAACCCTCACATGGGCGAAGTCCGGGGCCAAATTGGCTACTGATGAGAAAAGCGAAGATACAAGCACCCCTCACAAAGATGCCAATGGCGCGATCTTGCTGGCGGGAGACACGGTGACCTTGATCAAGGATCTCAATGTCAAAGGGGCTGGCTTTACCGCAAAACGGGGCACCGCTGTACGCAATATATCTCTGGTCGCTGACAATCCAGAACATATCGAGGGGAGGGTCAGCGGCCAGCAAATAGTTATCCTCACTCAGTTTGTCAAAAAATCCAGTTAAAAATCTGCTTGAGGCAATGCTCAACTCTGGTACTCTTAAGATAGAACCCTATATGTCTCATAGGGGTACGTCTTATGAGGGAGCAAAATTTTGAAAATTTTTAAGAAGATTATTGTCGCATCAACGCTTTGTCTGGCGCTCGGCACAAACGGTTTTATTTCATCCGCCATAGCTGCAAAGCGCCTCGCGCTGGTGCTGGGAAATGATATGTACACGGAGGTTCCCAGCCTGCAAAAAGCCGTCAATGACGCAACGGCGCTTGATAAAAAGCTTACCTCGCTCGGCTTTGAAGTCATTCAAGGGACTAATCTCACGCGCCGACAAATGGTGCAGAAAATTCAGGACCTCGCCAGCCGTATCTCCATTGGCGACAAGGTGGTGTTCTTTTATGCAGGTCATGGTGTACAAATCGACCGCTCCAATCTGTTGCTGGCCACTGACATTCCAGCGACTGGGGGCATCGAAGAGGAATATGTGCGGTTTGAAGGGTTCGACGTACAAAAAATCCTCGAAATGATCCAGGGTCGCGGCGCCCAGACCACTATCATGATCCTTGATGCCTGTCGCAATAATCCCTTTAAAGCCAGTAAAAAAACCAGAGCCATTGGCGGCCTGACGCGCGGTCTTGTGCCCATACGCTCAGCCCGAAGCGGCACCTTCATCATGTATTCTGCCGATGAGGGACAAGAAGCCTTCGACAGTCTTGGCGAAGATGACACCAACAATAACTCTGTGTTCACCCGTAGCCTTCTGGAACAGCTGGACAATCCAGACCTTGAACTCGCTGAACTTGCCAAAAATATCCAGTTGAGTGTCTTGACAACCGTTGAAAGTAAAGTAGAAAATCAGAGCCAGGCGCCCTTCTATATCGACCGCCTGTTCGGAAAATTCTTTTTTCACGAAAAGAAGAAAACCGATGAGGAGTTGTTCTGGAGCAGCATCAAGAACAATACTAATGCCGCCGCCTTCAAAATCTACTTGCAGGTTTATCCAGAAGGAAAATTCATATCTTCTGCAAAACTAAAAATTCAGAAATTTGGCGCACTGGAGTTCAACAAGCAACCAGCAATCATGCATGCTGGTTTCCTCAACCCCGCCAGTTTTGCCGGATCAGGAATCGCAAAAATCGTTAACCCACAGCCAGCCAGCTCGATACCAGCCTCGCTCATCAAAGTGGGCGTCAGGGACAATGATCCCATCTTTAGAGATAGCTCGCGAAAACCGATCCTGCCCCGAGACGTCAAACCCCTGAGTTGTCTGGAACTGTGGCGGGCACGTAATGAAATATATGATCGCAATGGCTATTGTTTTGTCACACCACTGGGTATTCAATATTTCAACAATGCGACATGCAATACCACGAGCTCAAATATACTGAAAAAGCCGGTGGAACATCTCAATGTCAAACTGATCCAGATATGGGAAAAGAAAAAGCGCTGCAAGGCGCAATAGACAAACAGAGGTGAGGGGTGTCCTCCCCCTCCCTCCGCTCATTGCCAGTTCTTGTATCAATTACGATATTTTATGTTCGCCGCTTCCGTTTTCCCGCACTTTATCGCCCGTGTGCACCGTTGCCGTTGGCTTGGATGCCTCTGGCGCTGCAGTGTGTGATTTAGCTTTCGATGCAGAGCTTGGCTCATCCGACAAACGCCCCGACGGATCGGAATTTTTGCTGTTGAGATGCTCGATCATTTGTTCGGTTTTGTTGCGGATACGGTCCAGCTTGCGCCGTACACCGGTGCTCCAGCCAACGGGATTACGGCGCAACCAGACGGATCTGAACCATCTGGTGTTTTTGTCAAAAGCTGCTCCCAGATCTCCAACATCCTTCTCGCCAAGCCCCTTGTTGTAAAGAGAGGCAAAGCCGCGCCTGGCCAGATAATGACCGCCGATAAACGCCGCGAGCGCCCCGCCGATCAGTGCCACCAGTTTCCACGTGGCCAGAGCGAAGCCGGTTTTGAACCAGACAATCAACGCAATCAATGCGATCACAGCCAACAAGACAAGGTCGGTAATACGCACGCTATTGCGCCATTTTCCCAGCGCCGTTTTAAGCCGCGGAATGGCATCCCCTTCTATATCATTGGCCAGCAATTTGAGATTGCCAACAATACGATAGGTGCGCACAGTATTGAGAGAATCAAGATGCCCCATGATCAGCTTGTGGTCCTGGTCGCGCTTGCTTTTGTAGGAACTCCAGACATCCTTGTTCTCGACCGGAACCGCGATCTCTTCATTGAAATAAACATAGAACTTACCCGCCGACAGTCCCTTTTGCGCCAGCGATGATCGCCATGATGCAACGATGTCTTCTAGATTATTGTCGGCAGCCGAGGTATCGATCTGATTGAGAATATAGATGAATTTTTCGCTATCCATACTATCTACTTGCTCTTCGACCAGATGTTTGAGCGTATCTTGCATGGCGCCACTTTCGGGATGGCGGGCATCAAAAAATACCAGCACCAGATCACTTAGGCGCACAATATGCTTGGTCAGTCGCAAGGTCGATTTACGCTGCTCATCGGCATCAAAACCGGGGCTGTCAATAACCAGCTTGCCGCGCAACACCTCTGATGGCACGACTTTCATCTGCAAAAACTTGTCGATGCGATTACCATCTCCAGGTGAAACGCTCTCAATGTCTTTGCTGATCTGGTAAAAGGGAAAGCGCGGATCGCTATCAAGCGCCTGTCCGGGCAGGGTTTTTATCTTTTTGTCGGGACCATAAGAAAGCACGGTAAAGCGATCATCCACGGCCTGATTGCCAGAGCGCTGCACATTCTCGCCCAGCCAGGTATTAATAAAACTGGATTTACCGGCGGAAAAGGTCCCAAGGATCGACACCAACGGCCACCAGGAAATATGGTTAGCATAGGAAATGCCACGGGGCAAAAGACCGATGCGCCAGGCAATCAGGTCCAGCTCACTATAGCTGTCAACTGCCTCCATGAGGTCCGAATTCTCAAACTGAAGGTGTTCTTTCAGTCTCGCCAGGCGATTTTGGGCATAATTTTTACGCGACATGTCAATCCCTTAGATAGGTTTATCGATCATAGACATTTACACCAAAGCACGCGCCCAGTCTATCGGTAAGCCTTTGTCAACTGACGATAGGGTTACTGAAAAATATCGACCTCATATTAGCCGTGAGCCCCGAAATTATGGGCTATTCCCGCTCCAAGCAACAGCACCAGCTCATAGGTCTGCTCCATGGGGTCGATAAGGTCGCTTTGAATGGACGCATAAGAAACGCCCTGATGGTCCAGCCCCCCTGCCTCTTCTTCCATGTCATAATCAAGCGGCTGGGGCATGGAAACGGGGTAAACCTCGCGTAACAGCGCCACTGCATCCGTGATATGGAACGAAATAATCAGACCAATCACACGTTCACGCGAAATACCATTGGCCATGGAAAATTCAGGGATTTGCGCAGCCAGCAGGTAAATATGCTGGATCAGTGCAATGCGCAAGGCATGCATCATATCCAGGCCTTCGCGCCATTGCTCATTGCTGCGATAGACCTTGATATTGAGTTCGTCAAACACGTCATGCAAGCGCACCGCATCCTCGCGCAGATAGGTCGCCAAATGCATAATGCCATCGTGGCGCCGGTCACCGCGCAGCAAATCGGCCAGATAGATACAGGCATTTTTAAGATGTGTCTCATCATCATTGAGCGGTCTTGTCACCCAAAAAGCATCGTCAAACAGTGCCGAGTAAGATGCCAGCGTCTTGATGCTCGACAAGGATCTGGCATGTTGAACAAGCGACATGATACGCCGCAAACGCTCCGATCCCTCATATAGATCGACAAAGCGGTCATGCTGGTCGCGCACCGTCTCGCCGACGCCACTAATGACATTCAAGGCATAACCCATTTGCTGCAAAATCGCGTTATGCGGGATGGCTCTCATCTCTCCAAGCCGGGCACGATGGTCGTGCGCTGCCTCGAACTGACGGATGGATTTTCGCGAGCCGGTTTTCACCAATAGCCCCGTGCCAAATGCCCCCAGAGCATCGCGATAATCGTCTTTTTCAAACAATGAGGTTTGATAGTCCATGATATGTTCGAAAAAATCGAGCGAGAAATCCAGATCATCATAGAACAAATCATCTGGCTTTTTCAGCGCGCCTTCGCAACCGCACACCAACATCGATACCAGCGTCGAAAGGGCCAGTTTGTCAGATCCAAACAACACATAGCCATCGCCGCCCTGAAAACTTACTTCATGATAAAGCGGAATTTTCAGCGAGTGGTAACGCCAGCGTACCCACGGCGTCATCACATATTCGAAACGATCGCGCATACTAGCTGGATGCGCGCCGCGCCCCATGCTTTCCCCGTGAGTGTCAAAGATCAACACGCCAAAATCACTATCTGGCGCTTCTCTCGCCACCACGTCCGCAAGCTGTCCATGAAAGCGCTCAATCGCCAGAGCGGCGGGAATCTGCCCGATAAAGCGCCCCGCATCAGAAAAACCGGTTTGCACGCAAAGACGGCCCCGCCCCTTCACATATTGCGCGTAGGATGCGGTTTTCAAAAGCTGCGAAATGATCCGTGCGCCATGGTCGAGCGCCTCTTCGGTTTCCAGCAAGGGCGACACATCAACCTGTTCCTGGATCCCGTACAGCTTGGCCAGATAAACGGCAGCCAGTACCGTAAACGGGTTCTCACATTCTGCGATCAACAGGCGAATGGGATTGGTGCGATCAATATGTTTGAGAATTTGCGTCATCACCAGAAACTGACGAATGGCGGTGGCGCGCTCCAGCGCCAGCGACGCAAAATTGATCTTTTGCGGCTTGGTTGCGATGATCAGCTCGTCAAGCTTGGTCAGCATGACGCGAGAGCTTAGATCGACATTGCCGACAATTTTAAGAGGCGCACGTGCAACATTGTGCAATTGCGCAGCATTGACCCGAAAATGCATGCGGGCCGTGCCAAGCCCTTGCGCCTTGATACGGGCGCGCAACAATACCAGCTGCAGGCGCATATCATCATCGCTTGCATGATCAAGGGCCTTGCTCAAAAAGGCCAGAACCTTCTTGAGATCACCGCCAAGCCCTTTGTCGCTATTCTTGGTCAAATGATTGGCCGCAACCGACAATATTTTAGGGTCTTCAAGGTCACACGCGAACAGCTCAATATGGCGATCCAGCAGCGCCAGCTCGGTGGCAAACAGCTGTTCGAGTTTTTCCAATTGGAGAGCTGCTTCACCTGCTCCCAACAGTTCTCGCACCATAGCGCTCATTTTGAGAGCGCGCGAAATCTGCAAATGTTTTTCCGTAAGGCGAAAGCGAATACTGTCATACCAGCTGATATCATTGCGCCCATCCATGTCATAGCCAACCCAGCTATTAAGCTCCACGGGATTGGGGTCGAGCGACATCCAGTCATTTGGATAGTGTTCGCGCGCCACTTCAAGAATGGTCAGGCTCAAACGACGGTTTGCTTCTTGAGCAAATTCAAGTGCTTCTTGCACCTGCTCATGCTCACACACCAAACTGATATCTTCGTCGGGCGCATGCGATATGCCCTTGAGCTTTTGCGCTGCCAGGTCATTGTCGAGCTCGCCTTCCTCGCCAATCAGTTCAACAAGAATAGCGCGCATTTCGCGCGACATCATAAAGGTTGGGTGAGCAGTAAAAACCGCACCATGCATTGGCTGACGCCATTTTTTTGCAAAACCTGCAAAATCAACCGGCTTGCCGTCCATGCTGGTCGAGGCCTCAACCAGACTGCGAAAGCGCGAGAGCACGTCATCTTCTTTCGTCGTACCAATTCGCTCGCGCATCATGTGGGCGCGGTGGATCAAGGCCCGGTCGCAAAGCTTTTGGCAAACCCCGCGCAGCTCATTGCCACTCGTTGCATGATTTTCCAGCCCGCGGGAAATTTCGAAAGCCAGCTGCTTGATGGGCAAAAACTGCGGATCATCTTTCATCCGCAATTTGTGCTTTTTTAGCTGTTTGCGCCAGCTCTCAAGCTGCTGGGGTGCCGAATGGGTCATATAGCCTAAATTTCCATGTACGGTTACAAGCAGATTGCCCGGCACTCAAATCAGCGCTAAACAGGCAAGTGGTTGTGATCGGTGAATTTGTGTCCCATACCTAACCGGAAATGACCACACTGCCAAGCCTAGCTCTTAATCAGGATAAACCAGCACATATGTCCTCCCCACCCAAACCTGTCGTTTTGTTTGATCTGGACGGCACGCTTGTCGATACGGCGCCTGACCTCATCGCAACGCTCAATCATTTGCTGGCCGCAGAAAAATGCCCACCAGCTCCCGAAACACTGATGCGCACCATGATCAGCCTGGGCGCGCGCGCCATGATCACCAAAGGCTTTGAACTGGCAAAACAACCTAAATCAGACACGCAGCTTGATCAATTGACGAAATGCTTCATTGCCCATTATAGCGATCATATCGCGGTCAATAGTCGCCCTTTTCCAGGGGTCATCAAGCTGCTTGATCAATTGTCCGCGCGGGGCACGCCGATGGGCATTTGCACCAACAAGCGCGCAGATCTGTCGAAACAATTGCTTGCAAGCCTCTCTATGGATCACTATTTCGCCGCCATTATCGGCGTCGATACACTGGCGGTCAAAAAGCCCCATCCCGGACACATATTGGGAACCATAGAGGCTTTGGGCGGGTCAAGCGCTCATGCCATCATGATCGGCGACAGCGAAACAGATATCAAGGCCGCAAAAGCCGCCAATATTCCAGTAATTGCCGTTGATTTTGGCTATTCGCTCGAACCAGTTGCCAACTTCCATCCAGATGCAATAGTCTCCCACTATCGTGATCTGCTGCCTTTGCTTGATTCGTTTTTGTAAAATGACAAATTCATGAGTTGAAGAACCAGTGCCTGGACGACGATATGATTGCTGGAAAAATAAAAATTTATGCTCTAGCAGCCCTTTGGCTGGCTCTACCATTGCTTGCGTCTGGTGCACAGGCCCGATCAATGCAGGCCTCCAACAGCTATGTGAAGTTCTCCCTGCCCGATGCCTTCCAGCCCCAAAGCCGCTTTGCCGGCTTTTTCTCCAAGGATGCTGGTGCGACCATCATGGTGCTCGACTTGCCGCGCGAGGCCTATAGCCAGTTTACAAACCGGTTTGAACGCGAATTGACAAATAAGGGCTATAGCGAAGTGCGGCGCGAAAAACTGAATGGCCGGCACGATGATCATCTGTTTTTCTTCGCCCGCCAACACACCCCTGTTGGCCAGTTCGATAAATATCTGCTAATTTTCAGAAATAATGAACGCGCCGCCTATGTGACAATCACCGTCAACCCGATTGAACAGGTGGAGACCCCTTTGAGCTATATCGGTGCCAAGAACATTCTCGCCAAAGTCTCCCTTTCCTCCAAGCGTGCCCGTACCGACAAATCCTATTATCTGACTTACAAGGGGGCCTTCAAGGAGCGTAGCACGATCGCAGGTTCAACCACCATATTTGCTCTCAAACGCCCTCCAGAAAGCCTCTCCAAAAAAAGCAGCAAACCCTTGTTTGTCATCGCCCCCTCCCTGTCGCGCAACAAGCTCACGGGGCTAAAAGACACCGGGCGGCAGCTGATGGCGAAATTCTCGCGCTTTCGCGATATAAAACTGATGGCCGAAGAAGATCTGATGGTCGATGGCATGCAAGGCTATGGTCTGTCTGGCACTGCCATCAACAAATCCAATGGCCAACCGGTTGGCATTTACCAGCTGGTGCTCGCCAATCCAAAGGGCGGCTATTTCCGCATTGTCGGCGTTGCTCCGCGCAAGTTGTTTGCACATTATCTGCTTGAATATCGCCGCATGGCCGCCAGCTTCCACCTGACGACGCCTATCTCTGAATAAACGGGAACAAACGGCTAGATCTTAAATCCAGCCATACCCCCTAAAATAACAATGAAAAATGCGCACGGCGAATATATATCGGCGGATCAGGTCGCAATCTCCGCATATTCCTTGACAAAAACCACTGCTATACCTAGAAACATCCATCACCTTGGGAACACTTCCAAGGTGCCTACCTGCTTGTGGCTGGAAGATATGGCTTCTGGTACTGTCGGAGCGCTCAAAAGGCACTCAAAGGAAAGCGGGTTTCATCCCATATTTTATTGCATCAAGTCTAAGGGACACGCAAATCCATGACGAAAAGAATTCGCGCCAAATATAAAATCGACCGCCGCATGGGCGAAAACATTTGGGGTCGCCCCAAAAGCCCGGTTAACCGGAAAGAATATGGCCCCGGCCAGCACGGACAGGGACGCCGTCGTGGCAAACTCTCGGATTTTGGTATTCAGTTGCGCGCCAAACAAAAACTCAAAGGCTATTACGGCAATATCACCGAAAAGCAGTTCAAGCGCATCTATGGTGCTGCTGACCGCATGAAAGGCGATACGTCAGAAAACCTGATCGGCCTGCTTGAGCGCCGTCTCGATGCCATTGTTTATCGCTCCAAATTCGTGCCAACCGTCTTTTCGGCGCGCCAGTTCGTTTCTCATGGCCACGTCAAAGTCAATGGCACACGGGTCAATATCCCATCCTATCGCTGCAAAGAAGGTGATGTTATCGAGATCCGTGAAAAATCACGCGATCTGTCCATCGTCATTGAAGCGGCCGGAAGCCCCGAACGCGACATCCCCGACTATCTCGATGTCGATCACGGCAAACTCAAATCCACTTTTGTGCGCACGCCCGAACTGGCTGAAGTGCCATATCCGGTAGTGATGGAACCAAACCTTGTGGTGGAATTCTATTCTCGCTAAGCGGGACACGAAAACACAACATTCAAAAATGCCGGTGGCTCATGTCGCCGGCATTTTTTTATGCCAGTCCACAAACAAACAAGACAGCTGCGATACGCTTTGGTATAAGAACAATCAGAACAAAGAACAACCAGAGAGAGAGAAGACGATATGGAAATGACAAGCGATGGACTTTATGAATTCCTGGCCATCATGGCCTTGAGCGTGCTGATCATTGTATTTATCGCCGACACCATCGGCAATATGCTTGTTTTTGACAATCGCTTTATGAATGCCCTTGTAACCGGCCTGATTTTTGTCTTGCTATTTGGGGCCGTCTATTTTTTCTTTGGCGATTTTGCCTCACCCCAAATAGTGCTTGTAGGAGGTTTTCTCGTGTTCTGTTCCGATTTGATCAGCAACGCCCTTGTCTTTAGCAATCGCTTTGCAAATTCTCTACTCACGGCACTCATCACAATCGCAGTACTTGGCTCTGTCATCTATTTCTTTGTGGCAAACTGATCGCCTGCGCACCCGATTACCGATGTACCAGCCAAATGCGCTCGCCGCGCGGCGTCTTCACAGACGGTGTTGGGCACTGGCCCCCAAACCCCAGCTTATGGATGGGGGTCACAATAGCAGCGACGTATTGCACCGCTGGGAATTACCAACACCCCTAAAATGGGTTCCAAGGGCCAGCCCTTGGTGCCAGCTGCACAAGCTGCCGCGCGGCGAGCGCATTACTTTTCTAACATTTTCGCAGGTTGCATCCCGCGCACGGAATTACCGAAAAAAATCTTTGCGCCCTCAAGATCGCCCGGTGTCAGGATGGTTTCAACGACGCGCCCCTCCTTGATCAATTGCCCACGCAAGGTCCCGGGCAGCAATCCGCAAGACAGTGGAGGCGTATGCAGTTTTCCCTCACGCTCAACAAACAAGGTTGAGCGGCTCCCCTCTGTTAGTTCGCCGCGCTCGTTCAAGAACAAAACCTCGTTGGCACCAAGCTGTTTGTTGGCGTGCACCCATTCCTCATCAAATAATTCTCGTCTGGTGGTTTTGTGAACAAGCAAGCGATCGGCGCTATCAACGCGCTTGTCTGATATCACGAAGCTGATTATTTTGCCTGGATCTGGCGGATCGATTTGTGTTGACGTCAATGTAAATTCTCCGCTCGCCAACAACAAGAGGCGCACCAGATAGGTGTTGGTTTTTAACTGCTCTGCCAGCTTGTCCAACTCCTTGTCGATCTCTTGTGTCGGGCATAAAAACCCCAGATCTCTAGACGAGCGCGCAAGGCGTGTACGGTGTCGATCGCGTAAAAAATAGCTACCGTCCGGATCAAGGCGCATGGTCTCTATCAAATTAAATTCGGGGAGCTTGAGATCATCTCGTTGCTGACCGGCCAGTTCCAGATCTGCTTCAGTCATAAACTTTGCCTTTAGCAGACATTCCTCATATTCGGCTTCCCCCTTACTGTCTTGCACCACGCCAGAACCAATGCCGGTTTCGCCGCGGCCATTTGGAAAGAGAGTCAAAGTTCTGATCCCCACATTAAAGCGGGCTGATAGCTGATGCGTTTTCTGGTCACGATGGAGGACGCCCATGGCCCCGCAATAGACACCGCGTGGCTGGTCTTCCAATTGGCGAATGATTTCCTGGGCGCGTATTTTTGGGGCACCCGTGATCGAGCCAGCTGGGATCAGCGCCTTTATAATCTCGCTGAGCGGCACATCAGCGCGCAACCGGCCCGTTACATCAGAGGTCATTTGATAGAGCGTTGGCAGGGCTGTGACCTCATACAGATCATTCACCTCAACGCTTCCAACTTCACAAATCCGGGACAAATCATTGCGCATGAGATCAACGATCATCAAATTTTCTGCGCGATTTTTGATGTCCCCTTGCAGCTCACGCGATAATGCCCGATCTTCACTGGCAGTGACACCACGCCTGATCGTGCCTTTCATTGGTCTCGTTAAAATATTGTCATTGTCGATTTCAAAAAACAGCTCGGGTGAATGAGACAGGATCGAGAAATCGGCGCACTCCAGATAAGCCCCATGAGAAACGGGCTGGCTCTTTCGCAAATCGGCGTAAAGAGCAAAGGGCGATCCCTCATATTCAAGAGCAAGCTTGAAGGTCAGATTAACCTGATAAATATCGCCTGCACCAATCAATTCCTTGACCCTTGCAAAGCTGTGTAAATAGTCCTGCTTTGACAAGGAGGCACTGATATTTTTAAGTGTTGAAGCGTTCGCGAGCGAGCCCTGAGGCGCTAAAAAACGCGCTAGCTGCACGCCTTGCAGATATTGTGTTTTGGGATATAGGGCAAACCAGATCAGTGGCACCTGCCTGTTTATTGGCATCAACGCCTGCAAGGAAGGCTCCAGCCCGTAGCCCAGTTCATAGGAAAAAAATCCAGCGGCAGTTAGCCCGCGATCGATGGCATCGCTTAACTGCTCAATGGCTCGGTCAATCTGCCCGATCTCGTCCGCACGAATGATCTCTACTGCATTTTCCAGCAGTAAAGCACTACCCGCTTGCGGGTCTTGACCGGTATCAAATAAAAACCAGGGAGCTGCAGAGGATTTTTCAGCCCTGTTCACGTCCCTCATTTTTGGGGACCCCATCCTCGCGCCCTTATTCACGCGGCTTTCACGCCAAGGCGCTTCATGCCATCGAGGGCAGGCTTATAATAGGGCTTGGCTTTGAGAGCGCGGCGATAGGCGCGTACGGCCTTTTTGGGATCACCAAATCGCTCGGCCGACAAGCCCCGATAGGTCCAGGCCCGCGCATTACCATTGCTGCGCTTGGCGGCAATATAGAAATCATCATAGGCGGTTTCATATTGCTGCAATTCAAAGCGGCTTTGCCCACGCGCGAAATAGGGTTGCGGAGTATCCGGCTTGAGACCAATGGCGATATTGAAATCGCTGATGGCGTTTTCGTGTTGCCCCATCAGCTGGTAGGTGGCGCCGCGCTGGAAATAGGCAATGGCATTGGAGGGATCAAGCTTGATAGTCTGGCGAAAATCGGCCAGCGCCATCGCATAATTCTTGCTTTTCATATTTAGCCTGCCGCGCCCCAGATAGGCGGCAGTATATTGCGGCGACAAGCGCAGGGCCTGTTCATAGTCCGCCTTGGCAAGATCAGTGCGCGCCATCTTGATGTGAACAAGCGCTCGATTACCATAGGCCTGATAATATTGAGGATCAATATCAATAGCTGCATTAAAATCGGCCAAAGCCCGTTGATAGTTCGCGCTCTTGGCAAAGGCTGTGCCGCGCATATTCAGCGCGTTGACGTCCGTTGGATTGCGGCGAACCACTTCAGACAAGGAGGCAAGGTTCGTACGTGCATCGCTTGTCAGTATTTTTGGTCGTGCTTTATTGACTGGGCGAAAACTACTGCCTCTGGCGAGCGAGCCTTTTTGCCGTGCGTCATCGCCTGTATCGGACCCAGCAAGCCCACCAATCTGAATGGAGGACTGGCAGCCGCTGATCAACAACCCGCAAACCGCAATGCTAGCGATCACACACGTTTTTTGGCTCATCGGCACACACCAACGCGCTTGTTGAGCCGATAAAGCCCCGTCAGTCTGTTTTGAAAAAGAAGCAATTATTTTCATCATCGCGTTCGCTTGTCGTTCGATCAATCCATACTCATTTGCACGCTATTTAGCCGCAAAACCAGATAAGATTCATTATAACTGCAAGGATGATTGATTTTAAGGCGACTTGCAAGGTCAATCAGCACCAGAACAGGCGCTATAGCCAGCTGACCGCGGCTCTTTCACCACAATCACCCGTAAATACGCGTAACGTTACGAGTATCGTCAATTTAGCGGCAGACCCTTGGAAAATGACCTGCCGCTAATTTGGATTAGCTTGTGCTACCGCGGTGCGGCAGCAGACCTTCGCGCTGCGCACGTTTTCTGAGCAATTTACGCTGACGACGAACGGCTTCGCCTTTTTCGCGAGCGCGCTTTTCAGAAGGTTTTTCATAGAAATTACGCAGCTTCATTTCACGAAATACGCCTTCGCGCTGCATTTTCTTTTTCAGGGCTCGGAGCGCCTGATCGACATTATTGTCTCTGACATGTACCAACAAGTGAGCACATCCTCTCGGGTTTAAAATTTCAGATCGATTTATTAGGTCAAATTAGT
>JAJRQA010000246.1 GCA_024280475.1 Alphaproteobacteria bacterium | reverse complement strand
TCCAGCGTAAAGCGCGCCGCGACCTCGGCGATACGTCCAGAACCCTTGGTGATGACAATGAAATTGACGATCACCAATATGGAAAAGACAATGATGCCAATGATGAAATTGCCCTGCATGACAAAGTGGCCAAATGCCTCAATGACATTGCCAGCCGCCGCAGGGCCCTCATGGCCATGGGCCAGAATAAGCCGTGTAGAGGCGAGATTGAGCGCCAGCCGCAGCATGGTGGCGATCAGCAGCACCGTTGGAAAAGAGGAGAACTCAAGCGGTTTTTGAATGAACAAAGACGTCATCAAAATGAGCACGGAAAAGGTGATCGACACCGCCAGCAGAAGATCAAGAATAAAGGCCGGCATGGGCAGAATGAGCACGATCAAAATGACGATCACACCAATGGCCAGCCCCAGATCCCCGTTGCGCAAGACCTGAATCATCCGCCCGATCCCCGCAAACGGGTCACCGCCACCCTGGCTCTGGCCGGGTGTGTTTGGCGTATCGGGGGCAATTTCCGGCGGCCCCGCCGCTGATGTATCGCTCATGTTCAAGGTCCCTTAACCTTTATCCATAAGTGATTCGCAGCTTGTTGTGAATCCCCATTGGCAAGGGAGTGGCGAGGTGTGCTGTTAATATCAATCGCCTGCGCGAGGAAGGGGGGGAAGTCTCTCATTTAGTCGTCGTGAGCGTGTCAGTGGGGAGAAGTTAATTGGGGTATTGCAGGGTGTTTCAGCCCCCGGCCGCTAACTATATTGCTACTTTTGTACCTTTTCCGTACCAAATATGTCTCACCCCCCCCTACAAAACTGCTGATCCGTTCTACGGGCATTGTTGGCAGGGGATTTATCGAGTATGTATAAAGCCTTAGTCATGCAGATATCATCCTGTTTTAACAACAATAACTGATCTGTATTGACCTGTTTAATCCTCAGCGGGGGCTGGGATTTTTTTGTTTTGCGTAAGTATTTTATATTGATCCATCAGGTGTTTAGTGGGCGTTGGTCTTTGCAATTTTTTAGCAGACCGGCCTTTTCTAACTTATCTCCACAAAAATGTTTTTCACCACGCCTCCTTGTCGCGCTGGCATTATCAATCGCTGCACTCGCGTCGCCTGCTCCGGCCGCAGCGCAGGACGTCGTCTGTCCTGCCAGTCTGATCAGCTTTTACAATACTAATACCGCAGGATTTGGACAAGCTTTTCAGATGCTTGAAGCAACTGACCTCTGCCAGGGCCAGGTGAACCTGAGTTTGGCTTTTCTAGCCAATGATACAGCTTGGGTCATAGGGAACGATGGTGCAGGTGGAAATATCCAAGTGCGTTTTGAAAACTCCGGGGCGGGACGGTATTCCAACTTCCAACTCGACGGGGTAGCCATAATCGTCGACACCAATACGCTATTGCCAGAGGGCGCGCACACTATAACTTACGATGATTCAGTAAAAGGAGCGCGAAGCGCAACATTTGAAGTTGCAGCCGGGGGGAAAACATTCGTTGTCGCGGCTTTAACTACAGTGGTCAATCCTAACACCGCCCCGGTTATCTCCGGCGGAGCAACGGCAGCCATCTCTGTAGCCGAAAACCAGACGGCGGTCACGGATGTTCAAACCACGGATGACAATGACAGCGAAAGCTCGGGCCTGAGCTACACCCTCTCCGGTGGGGTAGATCAGGGCAAGTTTGGTATCATCGCTTCCACCGGCGTACTGACCTTCAACACCGCGCCAGACTTCGAGATCCCGACCGACAGCGGCGTTAACAATGTCTATGATGTGCAGGTCACCGTTACTGACAGCGGCGGTCTCACCGATGTGCAGGACATAGCAGTGACAGTAACGGATGTGGACGAAATCGCGCCAACGCTGGCGCAAGTCACCACCGTGCCAACGCCTGCCAATGACACGACACCGGACTATACCTTCAGCTCGGATGAAGCCGGTCCCATCACAGTTGGTGGCAATTGCGGTCTTGTCGCGACAACAGCTGTATCTGGCAGTAACACAATCACCTTCAATGCACTGGCAGCAGGCACGCATTCCAATTGCACGGTCACCGTCACCGATGTGGCGGGCAATGCTTCGGCTCCGCTCAGCGTCACCAGCTTTACCATTATTGGCCCAGCCACAGGACTGGCTGCAACGTCTGGGAGCGGCCAAAGCACAACGATCAGCACCGCCTTCGCCAACCCTATTGTGGCAACAGTAACCGATGTCAACGGCAATGCGGTTCCCGGTGTCACTGTTAATTTTGCCGTGCCGGGTTCTGGGGCCAGCGTAACCCTGTCCGCCGCATCAGGCACAACGGACGCAAATGGGCAGGTTTCTATCACCGCCACCGCCAACGGCACGGGAGGCAGCTATAATGTAACGGCCAGCTCTGCTGGTCTAACGGACGTTATCTTCGCGTTGACCAATGGTCAGGGCGCAAATGTCATCAGCTTTAGTGGCCCGGCTAATACTGATTTCACAGCAGGAAGTGTCGGTGTATCAGCCACAGCCAGCTCCGGTCTTGCGGTAAGTTTTGCTTCAACAACCACTCCGGTCTGTACCGTTTCTGGCAGCACCGTCACATTCGTTTCTGTCGGCACATGCTCTGTTACGGCTTCGCAAGCCGGAGACGCCAATTTCGTCGTTGCTGCTGATGTGGTTCAAAGCTTTGCCATCAGTGGCGATAAAGTCGTTACCAGGACCAAAGCCATTGTCTCTAATTTTGTCTCGCGCCGCGTCGATCGGATCATCAGCGGCACCCCCGATATTGCTTCAAGGCTACGCCGCAGCGGCGGCAACGGTTTTGAGGGCGCAACCGGCTTTAGTCCGATTGGCTTGAGCGGTAGTGGTACACTCGACAATACCAAACTGGCATTCTCCACCAGCCTGCGTCAGGTGATTGGGTCGGGAAATGCTCGCAAGGAGGCGCAACGGCGTGAGCTTGGCGAGATGATGGCGCTTGGAGAGCAGAGCCTGCTCTCGCAATATAATACGGGCCTGCAACCTGGGTTTGATGTCTGGGTCAAGGGCAGTCTTGATCATGCCAAAAGTGACCGTCGTAAATCGGATCTTGGCCTGTTGTTTGTTGGCGCCGATTATCATTTGTCTGACACTACATTGATTGGCGTATTGGCGCAGTTTGACTGGTCGGATGAAAAAGACCCCACCAATAGTTTTACAACCGATGGCAAAGGCTGGATAGCCGGGCCTTATCTGGTGACCAGGCTAGGCAAAAACCTGTTGTTCGATGGGCGTGCTGCCTATGGGCAATCCAACAATACGATTTCTCCGCTTGGTACCTATGAAGACAGTTTTGATACCACACGCTGGCTTGTCAGCGGCACTCTGACCGGCGATTTTAACCTGAGCGGCTGGCGCTTTTCGCCTCATGTCGGGGTGAGCTATTTCGAAGAGACGCAAAAGGCCTACATGGATGGTATTGGTAATAATATTATAGCACAGACGGTCTCACTTGGCCGCCTGACTTTTGGCCCCGAAGTGAGCACTAGCTATACCGCTGGTAATGGCACCGTGATCAGCCCCCATATCGGTATCAAAGGCATCTGGGATTTCGAGAAAGCCCAAACCATTGATCTTAACACTGGCCTCGCATCTGGTTCGGATAATGATTTTCGTGCCAGTATCGGGGCGGGGATCAGTACCCAGTTCAATAATGGCTGGCTGCTCAGTGGAGAAGGTCATTATGACGGCATCGGCGATGATACTCTGGAGGCCTATGGCGGCAGCGTCAAACTCACCGTGCCGTTGAATTAATCAGGATAACGGTTTCGTTCCTCATCTAACCAAAATGGGTCTGGGCCTCGTCCCTTAACCGTAGTCATCCATCCAGCGAAGCAGGTAGGGCAGCTTTGAAGCCCGCGCAGGACATTGCCTTCTCTTACTTCCCCAAGAAAGCTTGCATTTGCGATTGGCGGATCACGTCAGCAGTGAGCTAATAGCTGACATTATCGAGACAATGACCAAGCCACCGATGAAGACCGTATAGGATATTTTCAGCAGCCTGTATTTCCTCGCCAATACACATCCTAAATTATACAAATGTCTGCTCATATGGCGCTGCAATTGCTCTGGCTCATGAAGTAATTTGATCATTGCGCGTTCAAACTCTTGTTCACTGAAGGTGCATTGATTATTGAAATAGAGCAAATTCCCTTGACCGCTTTCATGCTCCATTTGGGCATTGGTATTGGCGCTACCTCTGGGCAGAGCGGCAATAACGGCAAATATCATGGACGCCAGGCAAGTGACCATCATGGCAATGGGGATGAATTTGGGTAATTGTGGCGCAACCGAAACAAACCCTTGCGTGGCCACAAGACCTGTCAAGATCAAGCCGTTTACCGAAATCATGATATTGGCTTTCATGTCGGCAAGGGAGGTCAGGCTCAATTGGGTGCGATAGGCGGACTGGAACCAGATATCGACCGTCTTGGTTGGCGCACCAGCTGGATCAAGATTTTTAGATGCGTTTTGCGAAGAAGAAGGTTTGTTCGCTTGATCTTGCTGTTGGGGCATAAGGTTCGCGCCTGTTGGATTATGATCTCAAAACATCTGATTGTTGGCAACAGCTGCTATTCCCCCAATAGGGCCTTGCGTTCACGATTACTGATGCGCTCGCTTTGCGATTTTAACTGACCGCAGGCGGCCATGATGTCTCGGCCACGGGGGCGTCTGATCGGGCTGGCATAGCCGGCATCATTGATAATGTCGGCAAAGCGCTCGATCTGTGCCCAATCGGAACATTGATAGGGACTGTCCGGCCATGGGTTGAAGGGGATGAGGTTGATTTTGGCGGGGATGCCTTTGAGGAGCTGCACGAGTGCCTTGGCATCGTTGAGGCTGTCATTTATGCCATCCAGCATGACATATTCAAAGGTAATGCGCCGGGCGTTCGACAGACCAGGATAATCGCGGCAGGCCTGCATCAATTGTTCGAGCGGATATTTGCGATTGATGGGCACAAGTTCATCGCGCAGTTTGTCGTTGGTTGCGTGCAGGGAGACGGCCAGCATGCAGCCGATTTCTGCGCCAGCTCGCTCCATCATTGGCACGACGCCGGCCGTCGACAGGGTAATACGGCGATGTGACAGATTGATGCCGGCATCATCGCAGAGAATGGCGGAAGCTTTTTTGATATGGTCAAAATTGTACAAGGGTTCGCCCATGCCCATGAGCACTAGACGGGTGATCATGCGCTTGGAGTCTGGCAGGCCCTCTTTATTGTCAGCTTCGATCAGCGGCCAGTCACCGAGCCGGTCTCGCGCCAGCATCACCTGACCAACAATCTCATCGGCGCTTAAATTGCGCACCAGCGGCATGGTGCCGGTATGGCAAAAACGGCAATTGAGGGTACAGCCGACCTGGCTGGAGATGCACAAAGTGCCTCTGGTTTCCTCAGGGATATAGACCATCTCGGCTTCTGGCCCGGGTTTGCCGGGAATGTCGGACTTGAAGCGCAGCAACCATTTGCGGGTACCATCATTGGAAAGCTGCTCGGTGACGATTTGCGGGCGCTCGATTGTATAGGCTTTGGCAAGTTTTTCGCGCAGATCCTTGGATATGGTGTGCAGGTCGTCAAACTGGGTAAGACCGCGCGCGTAAAGCCCGTTCCATAGCTGGTTAACGCGCATGCGCACCTGCTTGTCCTTGACGCCGATATGGCTCAATGCTTCTCCCAATTCGCCTTGATCAAGGCCAATCAGAGTGGTATGTGCAGGAGCATTTTCTGGCATGTTTTGGCCATTTTGCGCCGGTATATTATGGGTCATAGCTGGTTCGTGCTTGTTCATGGCGTTTTCTATCACATTTCCCATGAATGCGCTACACCAGCGCAACCTCAAACATGTCGCACAACAGAGCCCTAACGGGCGACAGTCGAGTAGATTGCCCCATCGAAGGTCTGAACGATGCGAGTTATTGAGTTGTGAGATACAGATATGGTGAACCACAGGGCGTCTCTAGCCCGGCTGTCCAGCCCTTTCACACTTAGTTGAACGAAAGGCTCTTTTAATCAAAATAATAAAAACCATATATTAGAACATACAGGGAAACGCCCCTTGTTCTAAAGGACAAGGGGGCGCGGCGCGCTGAATTTGTTGTGAGTTGGACTGCTCATGCGAGGCGACGCGTCCAAAACAAGAGGGAATTAAGCATTATGGCAAATTTACCAAGTCTTAGAGGTCCTGGGGGCCTGTCACGTTATCTGTCGGACATCCGCAAGTTTCCAATGCTGAAACCGGATGAGGAATTTACGCTGGCCAAGAATTGGCGCGAAAAAGACGACAAGGAAGCCGCGCACCGGCTGGTGACCAGTCATTTGCGTCTAGTGGCCAAAATAGCCATGGGCTATCGCGGCTATGGCTTGCCGATCAATGAGGTGGTTTCTGAAGGCAATGTTGGTCTGATGCAGGCCGTCAAGCGCTTTGAGCCAGATAAAGGTTTTCGCCTAGCGACCTATGCCATGTGGTGGATCCGTGCTGCTATTCAGGAATATATCCTGCGCTCATGGTCACTGGTGCGGATGGGCACGACGGCGGCGCAAAAGAAGCTGTTTTTCAACCTGCGCAAGGTCAAGGGACAAATCGATGCTCTTGAAGATGGCGATCTGACCCATGAGCATGTGGCAGAGGTTTCTCGCCGTCTTGGGGTCAAGGAAGAAGAAGTCATAAGCATGAACCGGCGTCTGTCTGGCGATAGTTCATTAAACGCTCCCGTGCGCAATGATGCCGAAGGCGGCGGCGAATGGATGGACTGGCTGGTCGATGAGGAAGTGGATCAAGAAACAGCACTTGGCGACAATCAGGAACTGGACCAGCGCCGTGAAATGCTCAAGGATGCCATGTCAGAGCTCAACTCGCGCGAGCAGCGGATCTTTACGATGCGCCGCTTGTCGGAAGATCCCATGACGCTCGAACAGCTTAGCCAGGAATTTGATGTTTCGCGTGAGCGTATTCGCCAGATCGAGGTGCGGGCCTTTGAAAAGGTCCAAAAAGGTGTCAAGGAAGCAGCAGCGCAGGGCATTCAGGCTCACGCTTAGAGCCGGATTTGCCATCGCTCTTGTCAGAGTGAAGCTTTGTGATCTAAACAATAGAGGAGTGGCTGTGATCAGCCGCTCCTTTTTTATGTTAGCAGCTAGGCCCTCATTTCATGCGCAAAAACTTTCTCATCATCCATAATAAAATGGCTGGACGCTTGAAGGCGCCCATGCTTACCCGCGTTTCCAAACAGCTTGAACGGCAAGGAGCACGGCTTGTTTTGAAAGCGGCTTCCAGTGTGCAAGAGGATATCGATCTGGCCAGCGCCGCTGCGGCATCTCGTGAATTTGACGCGGTGATCGCTGCGGGCGGCGACAGTACTATTCGCGGTGTCGCCATGGGGCTGATGGGCAGCGATATGCCACTTGGCATTATCCCGGCTGGCACCGGCAATGTGTTGGCCCAGGAAATCAGCCTTGGCCACAAGCCGAAAAAAATTGCCCAGACCTTGATCAATGGTCCTCTCAAGGCAGTCGTGCCGGGGCTTGCCAATGGTGAGCCATTTTTGCTGATGGCCGGGGCCGGCTTTGATGCGCAGATCGTCAAAAATCTCAATCATGATCTCAAGCAACGCATTCGCAAGGCGGCCTTTGTCTGGCCCACCTTACAGGCGCTGGCGGCAAAACCGCGCCAGCTGGTGATTGAATTTCCAGATGATCAGGGCAATGTTGTAAAAAGTTATGAAGTGGCATTTGTTGTGGTGACAAAAGCGCGTCTTTACGGGGGTAGTTTCATGCTGGCCCCGGAAGCGGACCTCACCAAAACGGAGCTGCATGTGGTGATGTTCATGAACCCTGGCCGTTTTCGATTGATCAAGGCGCTGATCGGCCTTGCTCTGGGGCGCAATGCTCATATTGGCAGCGACGTCAGGGAAGGGGACAAAACCGTCGGTTATATGATGAAAACCGATGGCATCATGATCCGGCCCTGCCAAAAGGTCCGCATCAAGTCAAATGAGCCAGTGCCGACGCAAATTGATGGTGAATGGCTGGCCACAACGCCGCTGGATATAAGCGCGTCTGATGCACCCATCCAGCTGATCGTCCCGCAAACATCTTAGTTGTTTTGTTAAACGGTGGTTTTTGAGCGAGCTTTGTGCTGGTTGCGCCCTTGCATGCGTGCCAACCGTTTTGCTCTGTGCCTGACGACATAATTATAGGCAATTTTGTAGCCCAGCCAGCTGGACAAAATAGCCCAGGGGATGGAGCCCACAAACATCGGTACACCCCAGCCCTTGAACAGATTGACCATCCACATTTTGGTCTTTTCCCAAAAAGACAGATCGGCATTATTGCTGATATTGCCGACGAGCTCTGAGAATTGATCAAAACCACTGATATCGTTGAAATTTCCCAGCATGACCTGGCCTGTGATGTAGAATAGATAATAGAGCGGGATCATGGTGAAGACATTTGACGTCCAGGTCCATCCAAGGCCGGCAATTAACGAAAAATCCCATTTGATAATTTTGGTCAGGAACAACCAGGTGCCGGCGATCATGAACATCTGAAGGCCGATGGTCGGGGTCATGGCGAGCAGCATACCAACCGCAACACCCCTCGCCGTAAATTCGGGGGGGTGAGTTGATCTTTTCAACGGGACGACAAGCCGGTATTTGGCGCCGCGTTGCAGATTTTTATGCCAGCTATGTTTACGCAAGAAGTGCACTCTTCATAAAGATGGGATGCTCGGTCTATATTTGATCAGCTTACCATTAATAGGTTGGTACGCGGTTTAGTTTCTTATGATTTGACTTAGAACGTTGTTCAGATCAAGAGTTTTTCAAGATGCTATCACGATTTTTGCGGTAGCTTCATGATTTTTGGGGTAAATCCACACTCTTTTACAAACGCAAGCAGGCCTTCGCGGCTGATCGTCGTGGTCGCCCGATTGTCCAGGGGATGAAAATTCAGCCTCGCCTCTTTCATCAGCTGTTCGTCGAGCACCAGAGAAATGCTTTGTGCCTTGTCATTGATCAGCGCAAAAGGTGTCACCGAGCCAGGGCTTATGCCAAGCACCTCTTCCATCAGCTCTGCTGATGCGAAACTAAGACGGCCACAACCCAGCAATTTGTGCAAATGGTTGAGGCGAATGGATGTGTTTTCTTGCGCGACAATCAGCCAAAGCGAGCCTTTTTTGCATTTCAGAAACAGGTTTTTGGCATGTCCACCGGGCAGGGCACCTTGATGGGTCAATGCTGTCCGAATGGTTTGCGCCTGTTCAACCGTATGGGCAGCTTCGTGTTCAACGGTTTTGTGGGCGATCTGGAGTTTGTCGAGAAACTCGAAGAGCTCGCTGCGGGTGATCGGCATGAAATATTACTCTTTGTTTTTAATAGATAATTTGCAGATCTGTTAAGGATGTTTCTTCGCCAGATTGTAATGCGGCTACGATATAATAGGCCATAAGTATAAAAATATTGCGACGATGAGGGGGCGTTATTATGGTTCGTATTCTCTTTGGTGACATCATAAATGGACGTTTGGACCGCGCTACCTATCTCGCCTATTCAGGGCTATTGCTGGTCTTTGTTTTGATGTTTATATTTTATCTTATGTCGAGGGTCGTCGTCGATTTCTCAGATCTTGAGGCGGCCCAGCAAAAAATCATCGACCTAGGTGTCAATACGCCAAGCGATATTTTGGCGATGGCGGTGCTCATAACATTCGTGCAGGTCAATCTGGTGCTCAAGCGTTTACGAGATACTGGCCTGATCGTCGGGCTGACGCTGACAATATTTTTCATGCTCTACGCTATGGCACCCTTGCCGCTATTTTTGGGCATGCTGGAATTATCCATGCTGGTCTTGATGGTGATACCAACAGACAAATTTGCGCGTGAAAGTCTGGCCTAGCAGGCAACAGATGAGGTAAAAGCCACTGGCTTTTATTTTTTCATTCTTTGTCTTTCGCGCCGCCATGTGACATTGTCTGGGTGGCCGCAGAAATCTTCAATTTCTTCGATCTCGCACGTGGCATTTGGCGGCAGATCAAGTGCATCAAGAATATAGGGCGAGCAGCCCTTGGTGAACTGGCGCGGATGGCCGCAAACATCGCAAAGGATATAGGCTCTAAAATTGATCACCCGGCGTTTCCAGCGTCGGGGCAGCGCCTTGGCCAGATCCATGATGCCGTCGACCTTGACCTCATCTTCAATATTGCAGGCTTCGCAGTTGATTTTATGACTGTGACCGCTCATTGAGATTTTCCCTTGATTATACGCCTAGCATCCACGGATGCAGTTGCAAAACATTTGCAACACTACCCTAGAACAAACAGCAGCGCCTGTCACCTGCGTCCTTTTGCCGGTGTTGTTTGCAATGACTGCGCGAGTGTGGCATCTCTGGCTTGCGCTTCAACCAAGTGTACACTTGATCGCCAACAACAAGGATCACGACAATGGAAAAATTCACCAGGCTCACCGGGGTTGCAGCTCCTTTGTCCTTGATCAATGTGGATACCGACATGATTATCCCCAAACAGTTTTTGAAGACCATTGAGCGTACAGGACTTGGCAAGCATTTGTTTGCGGAGATGCGTTATGACGAAAACGGCGCTGAACGTCCTGAATTCGTGCTGAACCAGCCCGCATATCGCGCGGCGCAAATATTGGTCGCCGGCGATAATTTTGGCTGTGGGTCGTCGCGTGAACATGCCCCGTGGGCCATAATGGATTTTGGCATTCGCTGCGTCATCGCCGAAAGTTTTGCCGATATTTTTTACAATAACTGTTTCAAGAACGGCATATTGCCAATCAAGCTACCAGCCAGCGACGTGGCTCTCTTGATGGATGATGCGCAGCGCGGCGCTAATGCGACGATCACCATCGATCTGCCCGCACAGGAAATATCGGGTCCAGATGGTGGTAAAATCCACTTCGAGATCGACCCGTTTCGCAAACATTGCCTGATTGAAGGGCTGGATGATATTGGTCTGACGTTACAAAACGTGTCTGCAATCGAGAAATTCGAGAAAAAATCAGCACATAGCAGGCCCTGGCTCTAATTTTAGAGCTCTAATTTTAGGGCGCAGACATTAAATCGCGAAGGGGAACAAAATGGAAATGGTTGCAACAAATGCGTTGGGTTTGACCCCCGAGGTCGCACAAGGGCTGTCGGTAGGCCTGTTTACCCTTGCTGCCTTACTGTTTATGTTGGTGATCTATGCGGGGATGAAGCGAGCCGCGCGGGGCCAAAAATCATTGCCCGGTGCCGCCATCGCACTGCTGGTCATCGGTGTCGCAAGTTTTGTTGGGGCGCTTGTTTTGAAACTGTCATAGAGACTTTTTATGAGTGAAATTGCCAAGACACCGGAACCTCCTTATTACGCGGTCATTTTCGCCAATCAGCGATCCGTCAAGGATGAAGCGGACTATCAACAAGTGGCTGCTCGCATGGAGGAGCTGGCGCAATCGCAGCCGGGTTATCTGGGAGCCGAAAGCACACGCGGTGCAGATGGATTTGGTATCACGGTCTCTTATTGGCGTGACCTCGCCTCAATCACGGCATGGAAGCAACAAGGTGAACATCTGCAAGCCCAGCAATGTGGCAAAGATAAATGGTACCAGAACTTTTCAGTACGGATCGCCAAAGTTGAGCGGGCCTATGATTTTCAAAAATAGAGCTGGCTTGCCATTTGGAATTGCTGGCTCTACGCCTTCAAGAATACTCAAATAAAACACTAGTAAACAAGGTTTATCGATATGGCGACTTACGATCTATTGCTGCTTGCTGGAGATGGCATTGGCCCCGAGATCATGGCGCAGACCAAGCGCATTATTACCTGGTTCAATGACAATGGCGAGCATCAGTTCAATACCGAGGATGATCTGGTTGGCGGCGTTTCCTATGAGGCTCATAAATCCCCCGCCACCGATGAGATGATGGTCAAGGCCATGGCGGCGGATGCTGTGTTGTTTGGCGCGGTGGGCGGCGAACAATGGGCTGGCGTCCCCTATGATGTGCGCCCCGAAGCCGGTTTGCTTCGCCTTCGCAAGGATATGGAATTGTTTGCCAATTTGCGCCCCGCCGTTTGCTATCCAGCTTTGGCAACTGCCTCTGCGCTGAAGCCAGAACTGGTCGAGGGGCTCGATATCATGATCGTGCGCGAGCTGACTGGCGGTGTTTATTTTGGCGAACCAAAGCAGATTACCGGCGAGGGCAACCAAAAGCGCGCGGTGGATACGCAAGTTTATGAGACCTACGAAATCGACCGCATCTCGCGCGTTGCCTTCGATCTGGCGAAGAAGCGCTCGAATAAGGTACACTCGGCCGAGAAACACAATGTCATGGCCACCGGCGTGCTGTGGAAAGAGGTGGTCGGCGGTGTTCACTCCGAAGATTTTGGTGGCGTCGAGCTGCATCATATACTGGCCGATAATTGCGCCATGCAGCTGGTGCGAAATCCAAAGCAGTTTGATGTGATTGTCACCGACAATCTGTTTGGCGATATTTTGTCCGATGTTGCCGCCATGTTGACGGGCTCGCTGGGCATGCTCGCCTCGGCCTCCCTTGGAGCGGTGGGCACGGACGGTAAAATGAAAGCCATGTATGAGCCGGTACACGGTTCAGCTCCAGATATTGCCGGTAAAGGGGAGGCCAACCCCATCGCCATGATTGACAGCTTTGGCATGTGCTTGCGCTACTCGTTTGACATGGGCCGCGAAGCCGACCAATTGCAAGCAGCTATTACGCAGGTTCTGGCCAATGGCTTACGCACTGGCGATATTATGCAAGACGGCATGACCAGCGTCTCAACCAGTGGCATGGGAGACGCCATCCTTGAAGAACTGGCTGCAAAGAGTACCTGATCTGAAATGACAAGTAGTTATCTTTCTTAATGATAACAACTACTTGTAGTGAAATAAATCGCGACAGGTAATATACTTGCGAGAAAATGGGGGGATCGTTCCCCTATTCTCATGGGTGAGTGTGCGTTTATGGACCTGGTTTTTACGCCAATTTCTTTCTGGCTGGCTTTAGCCTTTGGCATTGTCATGCTGGCCACTGCTTTTTTGCACACGCATCGGCTGGAAAAACTGCGCTGCCATGAACTTTCGCCAGTCAGCAAAGACATGGCATCTGCCTCCGTCATCATGGCGGTAAAGGGCGTAGATTCAAGGCTAAAGGCCAATCTAGACACCATTTTTTCACAAGACCATCCCAATCTGGAATTTGTCTTTTGCGTTGAGAGTGAGCAAGATCCAGCTTATCTTTTTGTCAAGCAGACACTTGCAGAAGTCGCCCGGCGCCAGCCAAAGATCAAAGCCCAACTGGTGGTGGCTGGGATCTGCCTGGAGCGCTCTCAAAAAATCACTAATTTGATGGCGGGTCTCGAACGGGCTGGCGAAAACAGCAAATATCTGGTGTTTCTAGATAGCGATATTCACCTTGATAAACAGTATGTTCGTCATCTGCTAGAGCCATTAAAAGACCTTTCGATTGGCGCCACGACCGGCTATCGCTGGTACCAGCCTGATCGCCCGACATTTGGCGGCATGTTGTGTAGCACCTGGAATGCCGGTGTGTTTTTGGCCATTGCTGATCCGGTGCTGAGTTTTACCTGGGGGGGAACCATGGCCATTGCACGCGAAACCTTCTTGAGAGCTGGCGTGCTGGAGGCCTGGCAGAATACGGTGAGCGACGATTTATCGCTGACCCGCGCGGTCAGGCGCCTTGGTTTGAAAATACGTTACGTGCCCGAATGCGTACCCATCACCTATGAGACACCAACGCTTGCAGAGGCCCTCGAATTCACCTCCAGGCAAATGTTGCTGGCCCGCGTCTATCATCCGCTTGTCTGGTGGACAAATGCAATTATACATCCGGCCATTGTCGGCACGCTACTATATGGATTTTTCAATCTCGCGGCCTGGCTGGTGAGCGGCAAGGAGAGCTATCTGGCTGGTGTCGGGGGACTTGTGTTATTGCCATTTCTATTCGCTTCGACATATTGGCTCATCACCAAAGGCTCGAAATGGATGCCGGATATTTCACAATCTGTGCTTGAGCGACGCTGGAATTATGTGCTGATGGCTCCCATAGCTTCCTTGCTAACCACTTGTAACAGCGTCAAAAATCTACTGACTCGCAAAATGGTCTGGCGCAATATCGAATATGAACTGATCTCTCCTGAAAGAGTTATTGTGACGCGCCCCGAGAATGTTGCCTATAGGGATGCCCAGTCCCTGCGCGGCTAACATTAAGCGCATACCGCCTGGCCACAAAACCGCCCTTATCTTTACGCTCCTTGGCATTAGTTAATTTAACATATGATAAAGGGGAACGAGATTGAATCTCATTAAGCGCTTGAGCCGCGGTATCATGACTGTTGTCATTGGAATGACGTCAGCGACACTTGTTTTGAACAATGTCAGGGCGGCCGACGAAGCTATCGTGCTGACCAAAGAGGAACTGGCGGAAAAAGAAAGCCGCAAGGCTTGCAAGATCCAGATTTGTAGCGTGTTTCGCTCCAAAAAGGTCATGGGCGATCAGATTTCGTGCCACATTAAAAAGAGCATGCGCGAAGAGGCCGTAAAAGATATGGTGACGGGCGGCAAAATTGGCTGGCGCTGGGGCAAGATCTATTGCGAATTTGATCTAAAACTCGCGCAGGCGGATTTGGCGAGTGTGGTTACAAAAGGCGAATATGAATTAAAAATCAAGCCTCACACCATCAATTGCAAGGTCGACCGCAAGAAAGACAACCTGTGGCACAAAATTTCTGTGGGTATCGCCCCGCAAGTCAAGTTCAAGGACGGCAAGGCCGTTGAAGGGCGCATGAACTGGGGTAGTGTAGAAGCGCCAATCATTTTCAAAAGCCTTATCTGGCCCGGTGTCAAACTTGACAATCAGGTCAATATCATTGGTGGCAAGATGGTCAAGATGGTCAATGGCTTCATGACCAAAAAATGCGATCAGGTGGCCAGCGAACTGACAGGCGTTAAATAATAGAAGGGGACAGGGGGCAAGATGAAAACACTGATTGCGATCATGCCCTATTTGCTCAGTGCTATGAGCCTTTTCAACATCGTGACCATATGGCGGGCACGCAGCACCATATTGCAACGTGATGTGCGCGGACATCGCAAATTCATGTCCCTATCGCTGGTTCTTTGGGCAACGACGCTTTTCCTGTTTGCACTCTATCTCTGGTTACGCGGTTTGATTGTATTGATCGCGGTGCCTGAAGCTGTATTCGGCCTCTATACGACACTGGTTATTTTGACCCTTGGCATGCTCTGTGTTTCGTTGTTTCACAACATTAAAAACTGCCATGCTCCCTATAACAGCTTTACTCCCAAAGCTTTGCTTGTCTGGTTGTTTTGCTGCCTGCTTGGCATTTTATTTTTTCCTTTGATTGATGCACATATCATCCCCGTGTAGATTATTTGTGCAGCTCTTTGCTGGCCCCAATAATGGCGTCACTCATGCCGGGGTCACGGAACGAATGACCGGCATCTGGAACAATGGTCAGCTTTGAGTGCGGCATCGCCTTGTGCAGCTCATGGGCGGTAATTATCGGGCAGATGAGATCATAGCGGCCATTGATAATGTGAGTGGGAATATCAGCCAGCGCCGCTCCGGCAGCCGCCAGCAACTGATCCCCGTCCAGAAAACCGTTTTGCTGAAAATAGTGATTTTCGATCAGCGAGTGCGACAGCACATAATCAGGATTTGCCATCTCGGTTTGCAGCCGTTTTTGATCTACAATCAGTCTTGATGCCTGTTGTTCCAGCAAGGTCCACATATGCAGAGCGTTGTTGCGTAGCTCAATATTGTCGCTGTGAAATAATTTGGCATAGCCCGAAATGGGATCGGCGCGCTCGCCTGGTGGCAGCAATTCGATAAAACGCGCAAAGACGTCTGGATAGATCTGTGAGACGACGCCGCCTTCGAAATAAAGCGCTTTAAACTCTGACGTGCGGCACAAGAAAATGCCGTAGATCAGAATTGAGCGGGTCCTGCTCGGATGCGCCATGGCAAAAGCTATCGCCAGGGTGGAGCCCCATGAGCCACCGGCCAAATGAACTTTATCAATATTGAGCTGATCCAGCAGCTTGATCATGTCTTCGACCAGGTGGGGGGTGGTGTTATCTTCGAGCGAGCCATGTGGGGTGCTTGCACCGCATCCGCGCTGATCAAATTGGATGATATAGCAATGCTCTGGGTCAAACAGGCGGCGCGTATCTGGCGATGAGCCGGTGCCCGGGCCCCCATGCAAGAATAAAACGGGCTGGCCATCGCGGTTGCCGGAGCACTCATAATATAGTGTATGGCTGCCCCCGACCTTTAGCGCCCCGGTTTCATAGGGCTCAATTGGCGGGAACAAGGAGCGAAGGGCTTGCGAATGATCTGGCATTTTATGTTCTTTTTATCATTGTGAAAGGAATGGATGATAGTGATGGGAGCATATATGATCTTGACAATGGGCGAAAATTGGTGTTCCAAACAAGCCTGCAGCTTATTGCAAGAACTAACTGGCATACAACAGGCTAAATCGGAAAATCTTGATGGTCATTACGACAACAACACCAAAGATTACCAAACGCACCATTACATTGGCCGCGTAGCCTTTCCTCTTGCCCCGTGATCTCTTCCCCGGTGGGCATTGAGATCAAACAGGGGAGATAAAGAGGGTACAAAAATCTCATGGGTTACAAAATCGCCATCGTCGGAGCTACGGGCAATGTTGGCCAGGAAATGCTGACCATTCTGGATGAACGCCAATTTCCAGTTGATGAAGTGTTTGCTATTGCCTCGCGCCGCAGCCTTGGCCGCGAAATATCCTTTGGCGACAAGACCCTGAAATGTCAGGATCTTGAGCAGTTTGATTTTTCTCAATGTGATTTCGCTTTGATGTCGGCTGGTGGCGCGATTTCCAAGGAATGGGCGCTTAAAATTGGCGCAACAGGTTGCATTGTCATCGATAATTCATCCGCCTGGCGCTATGATATTGACGTGCCGCTGGTTGTGCCAGAGGTGAACCCCGAAGCCGTTGAGGGCTATACTAAAAAGAATATTGTCGCCAATCCTAACTGCTCGACCATTCAACTTGTTGTGGCGCTAAAACCTTTGCATGACGAAGCCAAAATTAAGCGCGTTGTGGTTAGCACCTATCAGTCCGTTTCTGGGGCTGGCAAGGAAGCCATGGACGAATTATGGAACCAGACCAAGGGCATGTTTGTACCCGGCCAGGAAGTCGATCCGTCCAAATTCACCAAGCAGATCGCTTTTAACGTCATTCCTCATATCGATGTGTTCATGGAAGATGGCTACACCAAGGAAGAATGGAAACTGATGGTTGAGACCAAGAAAATTCTTGATCCCAAAATCAACCTGACGGCAACTGCTGTGCGGGTGCCGGTGTTTGTGGGCCACGGCGAGGCGGTCAATATCGAGTTTGAAGAAGCTTTGTCACCACAAGACGCGCGCGAGATCCTGCGTGAAGCGCCTGGTATTTTGGTTATCGACAAGCACGAAGACGGTGGCTATGTCACGCCCGCTGAATGTGCCGGTGATTTCGCCACCTTCGTGTCACGCATCCGCGAAGACATTACGCTGGAGAACGGCCTTAACATGTGGGTGGTCTCCGACAATCTGCGCAAGGGCGCGGCGCTCAACACCGTGCAGATCGCCGAAACCATCATCAATCGCGGCTTGTTGAAGAAAAAAGCGGCTTAGTTATCACTCACGGCTATTCGCGCGTTGCGCGGCCTCCGATGGGGCGCGCTACAGCGCGGCGGCCAGTCGACCTTGCCTCTCTTCGTTCGGATTCCTTCTTTGGGGATTGACCGTGTTGTAGCTAGTTTTTGACCCTTCTCCTCTCTTTGGGGAGAGGGAGCAAGTTGAGATCCCAATTCTCGGTATGAGGAGAATACATGCATATCAGGATACTGACAGCTATAGCTGTTCGGGTCGCCGGGGTTGTGATAGGCCTCTATGCCTTGAGAAACGGAGCCCTCTATATTGGTTCAATGACCGGCGGTACTGAAAGTCAATGGCTGATGTCTTTGGCGTTTTTACTCATGCTTGCGGCATCCTTATTGATGATCATATTTCCCTTTACTTTGACGGGGAAACTTCTACCTGATGAAACCGAAGCGAAAAAAACAGACAGTCTTTCCAGTGAAAAAATCGAGTATTTAGCCAGTTCTCTCATGGGTTTGTATTTTTTTGTTGAGGCAATTATTGATGGTTTTTATATGCTAGGGATTGTGCTGGGGCTGCGTAATCTGGGGATAGCGTGGACGTGGACACCGGAATATGCCGGGATTGTTATGGCGATGACGGCTGAATTTCTTGCCGCTCTTTGGTTGTTGTTTGGAGCCAAGGGAATTTGGAGTGTGGTCAGGTGGGCCAAAGATGTTGACAAAAATAATCGTTAGAGAGTATCTGAAATTTCTTAACTGATAGAAATCCTTAAGCAATGACCACACATCAAAAAGCCATTGCCATGATGGTCGCCAGTTCAGGCGTCATGTCTCTCAGCGGTTTGTTGGTGCGCAATCTTCATGCGGCGGGTGATTGGCAGATCGTTTTTTGGCGCTCGGTCGGGCTGGCATTTGCCATGGCGGCTTTATTGTTCCTGGAGCATAGAGGCGGGGCCATCAAACAGATGCGTAGCATCGGTTGGCTTGGTATTCTTGGTGGGATGTTTTTTGCCGGAACAATCATGGGATTTGTATTGGCGCTCACGCACACCACCGTTGCCAATACGGTCTTCACCATGAGTTCCATTCCGTTTTTTACAGCTGTCATGGCCTGGATGATCCTTGGGGAACGGGTCAAGCCCGTCACGATCATGGCCATTTTTGTGGCGAGCGCTGGCATTGCCCTTATGGTTGGCGATGGCTTTGCGCGTGGATCCGTGTTTGGCAATTTGATGGCCATCATGACGGCGTTTGGATTTGCCTGTTTCGTGGTGATTTTGCGCAAGGGCCGCTCGCTCAACATGCTGGCCTCGCTGATCGTTGCGGCATTGATTTCGGCTGGAGTGGCGTTTTACATGACGCAAGGCGATCTGCACCTTTCCCCCCATGATCTTGTCTTGTGTTTGATCTGGGGGGCGGTCATATCGGGCGCTAGCTATTTTTTCCTGGTGAGAGCCTCGCGCCATTTACAAGGGGCGGAGCTGACCCTGCTGGTTTTGCTGGAATTCATACTGGCGCCCATCTGGGTTTTCTTGTTCGTCGATGAAGTGCCGGGTCAGATGACGCTCATTGGCGGCGGGATTGTGCTGGTGTCAGTGGCCGCTCATGCCCTGTTCTTTGCGGCTCGGCCAAAGAATATCCATTAATATCATTTGCGTATGAAACTTGTTGCGATGCCTTTCCTATGCTTCCCTGCTTCTACATTCCAAGTAAATGTGATCTTCGTCACTCCCGATTGTTGATCGATTGACTATTTTGAAGTCAGCAATAACTGGCAACAAAATAAACAAACAAGGGATAGAAAAATGACAGGTACAACGAGAAAGAGTTTGGCCGGGCTGGCAATGGCAGCTTGTATGATGGTTGGGATGCAAGGTTTAGCCCAGGCAAAAGAGACGAGGAATGAAGGCGCGCCAAAGACAAAGGCTCCTCAAAAGGCCAGCAAGGCAGTTCTAAAATCCAAGCAATGCGTTTTGTTCTTTAGCCCTGAATATAAAAAGCTCCGCATCAAACCCATTAAATTCGAATTTCGCTGGTGTGATAAAAGTAAAAAGAATGATTGCAGCAAATGGAAACATGACACCGTTGCGGATTTGGGAAAGGCTTTTAGCATCGTGGGTCATTGTATGACCTATGCGAGACCTCTTCATATGGAGCTGCGTTACAATAAAAACACCAACAAAGAGGTGATGTCCAAGGTGATGACGATCACGCCGCACCGTTTTGCCCTCAAGAACAAGCTGGCCCCGCACGCCTATTGCACGACCAAGTCAATCCATCATTTTAAAATACGTCGTCACTCAATCTTGCTAAAAACTGGAAAACCACGCCGGGTGATAAAGCCGGAATGTGTTTGGAAGCCTATTAAGTAATGGATTGACATGGGAGGGAGGACTTAGGTTATTCATCCCATGTCTGATAATTTTTTCGCATATAGGCCAATCCATTGAGAATGATTTCTTCAAGAACCGGTAACTCGACGTCATCAAGCTTGTTGATATAGAGACAGCTTTTGCCTGCTTTGTGTTTGCCAAGCCGATCAAGCATGGCAGCCAAGTCGCGATAACCCGGCATGATATATATGGATAGTGCGCTTTTGCGCGGGCTAAAGCCCGTCATTAAATGGGCGCCCTCGCGGCCACTATCATATTTATAGTGATAGCGCCCATAGCCAATAATGGACGTGCCCCACATAACGGGCTTCAATTGTGTGACACGGTTAAACAATGCCAGCAAAGCAACACCATCTTCACGGCGGCGCGGATGCTCGACGCTGGCCAGGAAATCTTCTGGAGAGCGGGGCGTTGGCACTGTCTTATTGTTGGATTTACTCATGCTCACCTCTCGTGTTTCACATTGATTGACGACGAGAATAGCATCAAAACCGGTCAATTTGACTACTTATTAGCGGCATTTAGTCCCCAAATAACAAAAAAACAGGTTTGGTGCGGTTCTTGCTATTCCCTTGATAATTGAGATCAAGGAGAATGATAAATGGCCAGAGCAACCCCCCTACCGTCGCAAGCGCTTTTTTTTTCGGAGCCAGATATTATCAAGATGGCAGAAGTGATCAAGCAGCAGCACGGCTCCTACGCGGCGATGATTGCTGATTTTTTTGCCCATGAGCAGGCGATGATAGGGGATGAAGTGCGGGCCGAGGCCTGGGGGCGGGTGGTGACACGTCTGCAATATGAAGGCTATGAGGAACCAACCATTTGCTGATAAATAATTTTAGGAGCGCTTGGTGCCAAGCACCAGGGTCCAGAATGTTTTATATTCTGTATCAGGATCTATAATCAAAGCGATGCCCATTTCCTTGGCATTTTTCAATAACAGATTTTCGTTATGCCCGGGGCTTTGCTGCCAGCCCTTGAAAACTTCAGCCAGTGACACTTGCCCCGTACCAACATTTTCAGCTGCCAGATGCACTGGATAGCCCGTGCGCTGAACCCGTACCAGCGGGTCAGATCCATCTGAACCATAATGGGAAATACGATCATGGCTGGCCAGATCCTTGGCGTGCATTTTCGCCGCTTCCACCAGCTTGGTGTTAATTTTTAGGGGTTTTAGTCCTTTGCTGGCGCGATAGGTATTGATCATTTTCCTGGCGGTATTTGGATTGAGGCGGGTCTTGCTGTAATCGCGATTTTTAAAAGCGTTTTTGGGAGCTTTGCTATATTTGCCCCGCGGGACCTTGTCGCTTAGCCGCGCCGAGCGTTGGCCTTTTTCACCCTCAGCTGTATATCTGCGGGCTTTGCCTTTGCCACCATAAGATAAAATACCGTCATTGGGAGCATAGGACAGAGTGGAGCTGTTTTGTCCCATACTGCCACAACCGACAAGGGCAGTTGTCAGGCCGGTCATCAGCAAAAAAGAGAAAGTCACACGCAACATATAAATCTCCAAGTGGGATATCTACGCCCACTTTGTCCCAAAAATCAAGGAACTCTTGCAGCGCATAGTCAAGAAAGATGGCGCTTGGAGCTTCCCGATACCCGGCGGGCGGCTTGATTAGAGCGCTTCCGTCGGGCAATTACAGTTGAGAATGCCTGTTTCTTTTTGGGCAGTATGCTTGTCCCAACTGTTGATTTATTATGGAGTCTAAAAGGTGACCTTAATTTGGCGAACGGGATCATTTCGTGCAAAAAATCGCCACGATTAACAAAATTGTGAATTTTATTTTGGGTACTATTGCGGACAAAGACTAGTTGGCTAGCGAATTACTTTGTGCAAGCAATCTTGTTTGATCGCGCAAGCGAACAAGATTGGGACGGGGTAAATCGATCAGGCCATCGCGGCGAAATTTTGAAAAGGCCCGGCTCACCGTCTCGATCGTCAAACCAAGATAATCAGCAATGTCAGCGCGCGCCATTGGCAATGTGATGAGTAAATCGGCTTCGAACTCTGTAATTTGCGGATTTTGCCGTTGTGCAATATCCAGTAGAAAATTTGACACGCGTTCAATAGCGGGCATGCGTCCCAACAAAAGGGATTGCTTTTGGGCCTGTTGCAGTTCAATCGACAATTTTCCAAAAACTGATTTCATAAGGACAGAGTCCTTGGCCATGATTTTGTCAAAGCGCTTTTGCGGCAATTGCAAAATCGAGCAATCTCCAAGGGCCTCGGCGCTGTAGGAGTAATTATCGATCAAGGGAGATGTGATGATTTCCCCCGCTGTCATGAAGCGGGTGATCTGGCTGCGGCCATTGGGTAAAAGCTTGTAGGCTTTCATCGCGCCATCAATCAGTAAATAGGTATATTGAACCGTGTCATCTTCCCAGAACAAGGTCTCGCCCGCTGCGAGGTTGCGGCTGCTGGCAATATCACGCATGCAGTTGCAGCTATGCGCGGTGGCCATCAGGCCAGCAACACCAAACTGCCGGATATCATTGTTCTGGTGATCAGAGTTCAAATATCGGTGCGTTGATGCGGGTTCGGTGTTGATTGCAGTAATGATATCCATTGCTAGTGATCCCTTTCTCAAAACGGCATAGCTTTAGGTAAATAAAACTATTGCGCTCGTTCGACCTTCTCCCTTAGGTGTTCATTACGAACTAGTTGGGGGCTTCGAGATATTGGGGGAACTACTTAGTTTGGCGGGGTATCATGTCGCAGTCTGCATTTTGCTTCATCGAAGGAACCATAGACATTATGAGCGACTTTTCTCGCTATGAGGTACCCGTATTCGGGATTACCGGCTGGAAAAATTCGGGTAAAACCCTGTTGACCACCCGGCTGATCGCCCATTTTTCTGAGCTGGGTTTACGGGTTGGGGCCATTAAGCATGCGCACCATTCGTTTGAAATCGATCATGAAGGGCGCGATTCTTATTTGATGCGAGAAGCCGGAGCGCGCCAGATCGCCGTTGTTTCAAAATATCGTTGGGCACTGGTGGCCGAATTGGTGCCCGAGCGTGAACCAGATTTTGAGACCATTCTTGCCCAGTTCAAGGGCTTTGATCTAGTGCTTGTCGAGGGCTATAAACAGCTGGCATTCCCCAAGATAGAGGCGCGCAGCAGTTTTCAAGAACTTAGACAAAAGCTGAGTTTTGATCGTAGCGATATCGTGGCGGTGGTCAGTGATGATTCACATATTGAAGATGATCTACCGTTGTTTGATGCTGATGATATTAGTGCGATTGCAGGATTTATCGTTAAAACTCTGGCTCTAAAGCTTAAGCAGCTTTAATGAATTTATACTTTTACCCTTGGATGGGACGCCATCTCATGTAAAATGTCCCTTATCCAACAAGTGCTTCTGTGTCCTGTCGAGGGATATGTCTGCAAACTCGTATCGAAACAGGGTTTGTTGACGCGCCCATTAAAAGGTTTTTTGAGTTATGAAAATGTCTGATCGCTCCGTTTTTTCAGCGTTGAGCTTCTTCGTTGTTATTGTGGTTGGCTTGTCCTTTTATCCAGGAAACGCGGCTCTGGCCGTCGAGCAGGAGCACGGTAACCCAGGTCAGTTCATTGATAATATTCGCAAAGGGATATCTGGGCTAAGCAGATATTTCTGGTCGCCAAAAGCGCAAATGCCAAGTGAAAGCGCTGAGCCACCAGCTAAGAGCGATAAAACGATTGCGCCGGTTACCAAGGTCCCGGCAACAGACACAAAAAAGGCGACCAAGGCAAAGCCGGCGATGGCCACTCGTGCAGCAATCGTCAAAAAGTCAGCCGACAAGCCCGGGCAAATGATCAAGCCAGATAACCAGATGGCGCGCGTTCCAGCCAGTCCCAAAACAATGTTCGAGAGCAAGACAGCGGTTGATCACAAGAACAAGCTGGCGGCCCCCAAAAAGGCATCTGGCTCGCCATTAAAAGCGCATGCACAACCAAACTCGCATTTGCCAGCGATCGCCAAAGCGCAAAAGAAAAATGTCAGGCAACCTGCAACGGGAAAATTTTCTTCTCTTGTGACACCTCGAACCATACTCAAGAACGAGACAGCATTTGTGAAACCGGCAAAACCAGCTTCCCCGCTGGCGCCTGCTGACAGAAAAGCAAAAGACAAAAAGCCGATTGGTCTGGCGAAACAAAAAGCGGCTATAAAACCAGCTGCGACAAGTGTTCCCTCCAATATTTCCTCCAAAGGGGTAAGCGTTCAACCCAAGACACCATCGGTTAAAAAAGCGCCAGTAGCCCTGATCGCCGCCGCGACCACAAAAAAATCCAGACAACAATTAGTGCCCAATGATAAGGGGACCTATATCTGGGTACCCAATATTGGCTCCAAGCTTTCACAAAGGTTCGGGTTAACGGGCATACCTGCCAAAGGATTGCACGCTACTGGAGATTTGAACCGCAAGGATGGGCGCTGGGCTTTCGCACCCAAAAAACGTGGCATGTTGCCAAGCATTTATGGTTTGAGCGCTGAAATTCATGCTGCTGGAGATGCGGGCGTATGGGTTGGCGGGGGCCGTAACTGGGTTTATGTTTTTGATAAAAACCGCAGCTATGGGTCGATTGTCGGTGGTACAAAAGCGAAGAAAAAAACGGCATCCAAGCCTGTTAAACCGGTTGCCAGTCTTAAATCTGGCACTCTTAAATCTGGGGCGGCCGTTACGCAAAAACCAGCGATTGCAAATAATGCAGATAAGTCCACAAAAAACAGTAAGCTTGCCAAACCCTCTAAAGCCCAGATCAAGAAAGCGACCCAAAAAGCCGCCAGGCCACAAAAAGGCATAGAGATCAAAAAGGCGGGCAAAAAATTCGCACAAGCGCCTCGCCAGCAAACCGTGACAAAACCAATGACCAAGAGAGCTGGGCAGGCAAAAGCTGGTCCGAAAAAGGCTCGCAACGGGAAATGGTCGCGGGTCAATAATCGTTGGGTTTTTGTACCGCAATCACAGCCCGGTCAGTTGGGCGCTTCCAATATGAGGGGGCTGGCCGAACAGGTCGCCAAAGCGCCGGTCACTGGAGGCTGGGTGCAGCGCCAAAACCGCTGGGTCTATGTTGCGCCCCAGCAAGGAAAAACCAATCCTGCTTTGAACGGAGCCAAACGAGTGGCAGAGGGCGCAAGGCTAGATCGCAAAATGCCCGCCACCGCTAAGGCTGCTAATAAAAATCTGGGTACTGCACGCCAGACCACAGAGAATAAAGCGGCGAAAAAACCATTGGCGAGCGTGCTACCAGCAAAATCTGGAATTGCCGTTACGAAAAAACCGATTGCTAAAATGACGCCAAAAGCCAGCGCCGCCACCGGTTTGGCGGAAGGTCCGGATGCAGGTGAGCCCCAAGCCACCAAGAACCAGAAGATCTGGGTTCGCAAGAATAATAAATGGGTGTATGTGTTCGCGACCCCTGCAGCCAAAGTTCAACAAGCTCCAAAAGCCAACAAGGCCCAAGGCGCTCCTATAGTGCGCCGCAATAGCGTTCCCCAGAATGCCTCAGGACAAGGTCTTGAAACGCGGGCGGGTCAAAGACCATCTGGAAAATTCATGTTCTTTGTGCCCGGACGCATACCTGGCACCGGTAATTGGTTCATTGCCCCGCTGCAAATGTTGAAAAAAGCAAAAAAGATCAAGCACCCGGCTTTTGCCGGGGGGCGCTAAATTTCAAGCGCGTAAGATGGGGCCATCGAGCTCTGTGGGCTAATTATATTCATCCATGCGTGAGACGACCATGACGCCGGAGATTTTCTGGATGCGTGGTTCAAGATGCTTGAGTTCTGCGGGGCACTCTCCCCCATAGGCCCAGTTCAATAGCTCAATCGTATGTACAATGGGGGTGTTGGATTTGGCCGCCATATAATTTATACAGCCAATATTGCCAGCAGCGATGATATCGGGTTGGACCTTGTCGATATTATCCAGCTTGCGGGCCAGTAGCGCTTTTGAAATAACCGGCTGCATGATCGAATAAGTCCCAGCGGATCCACAACATATATGGCCTTCTGGGATTTCCAGAACCGTATAACCGGCTTTGCTCAGCAAGGAGCGGGGCTCGCGGGTGATTTTTTGACCATGTTCGAGAGAGCAGGAGCCGTGATAAGCGACTTTGATATCGCTCCATTGGGTTGGTGCGAGCATGGTGATGGCGTCGAGCACTTCGCTGACATCATGGGTCAGCTCGGCAATGTCGGCAGCTCGTTTGGCATATCCTTCATCATTGCGTAAAAGATGCGCATAGTCCTTGAGCATGCTACCACATCCTGATGCGGTGGTGAGAATAGCGTCAAGCGGTTGTTCGTCATGCAGTTTGGAAAGCACATCGACATTGCGTTTGGCCGAGCGAATAGCTTTTTCTTCTTCCCCCAGATGATGTTCAATCGCCCCGCAACAGCCAAGACCAGAGGGCACAATGACCTCGATCCCCATGCGCGATAACAAGGCGGTTGTGGCCTCATTGATGGAGGGGCGAAGCAGATCATTGGTGCAGCCGGGCAGCATGGCGACGAGCTTCAGCCTCTTGTCTTTGGCGGGTGTACGCTTTTCATAGCGAGGGCTGCGGGCCGATTTTTGTGGCAGGGCTTCAAGCATACCAGCCAGAGAGGTCAGGCCCAATTTTTGAAAACTTCCGGTCAGCGGGCGCGCCAGTCGACCAAATTTCATGGCGGTTTTCATACGGGCAGGGTAAGGCAGCAATCCCGCAAGCAGTGAGCGTGTCACTCTGGTAGACAGTTTGCGCCGCGCCTTTTTGTTGATGCGGGCCCGCGCCATGTCAATAAGATGCACATAGTCGACCCCGGAAGGGCAGGTGGTCATGCAAGACAGACAAGTCAGGCAATTATCGAGAAAGCCAACTGTTGCTTTGGACGGGTTTTCATTGTTTTTCATCATGCGATTGATGAGATAGATACGTCCACGCGGCGAGGCGCGCTCGTCTCCGAGGATCACATAGCTGGAACAGGTTGCCGTGCAAAGGCCGCAATGTACGCATTTGCGCATAATGGCTTCCGATTGGGCGACGAGAGGATCCTTGAGCTGTTCGGGTGAATAACTCGTTTTCATGAGCTGGCATTTCCTTGTTCGCGAACGGTGGGCTTGATCCGTGTTTTTGCCATAGTGGTGATCGAGCCCTTACAGTCCAGCATACATACGTTCCGGGTTAAGAATATGGTGAGGATCAAAACTGTTTTTGATGCCACGGGTAATCTTGCCGATGGCCCCTGGGATGGGGTGAAAAACCTCGGTTCTGGTGCGCACTTCACGGTCGGCGCGAATGAGTGTCGCGTGACCACCCAAATGGGCAAGCGAGCGGCGGATGTCGGAGGCGCTGACGTCAGAGGTTGCGGGTACTTCCAGCCAAACAAGGCCTCCCGACCAGTCATAAACAGCACTGACGGGCACAACGCGTTCGAGTTCAGCGACCAGAATGGGACCGTTCTGAGGGGCTGTCGAGACGCGCCAGACAGGGGCTCTTGACTGGGTCAGGAATTTCAAGTGCTGCATATCTTGCCAAAAACTGTTGGTCTGTTGCTCGCCAAATTCCAGCACATCGCCATAACAGCTCAGCTGGGTGCGCAGTTTTGTACTGCGATAGCGCACGGCAGTTTCAAAATTTTCCAGCCGGATGGCGGTGAGGCTGGTGCCAAGCGCGGCAATTTTTGGATCTGTCAAAAGCGCAACCGGGGCTTTTTGCAGATGCACCGCGCCGGTGACCTCATAGGGACTTTTCATGGCGTCACACAAGGCATTGATGGCCAGCCGGTCATCAAGACCTTGCAAGACGAGGGTGACGCTGGTTTCAAACCGCGGGATCACTTTCAAGATTACTTCGCTGAACACACAAAGCGTACCCCAACTGCCTGACAGTCCCTTGGTGAGATCATAGCCGGTGACATTCTTCATCACGCGGCCACCATTCTGGAAATATTCACCGCGACCATTGACGCCGTGAATACCCAGCAAGCTATCGCGCGCCGCCCCGGAGCGAATACGCCGTGAGCCGGAAAGATTGCAGGCGACGACACTGCCAATGGTGCCCTGACCAGTTTTGAAGCCAAATAGATGACCATAATCAATGGGCTCAAACGCCAATTGCTGCTCTTCATGGCGCAAAGTATGTTCGACCATCGACAGCGAGGTGCCGGCGCGCACTGAAATGACCAGCTCTTCGGGGCTATAAAAATTGATGCCGCTCAACTGGCGCGTTGACAATGTCCGATCCACGCGCATGGGGCGACCAATATATTGCTTGGAATTTTCACCGATCACTTCAAGACGGGTTTTGTCTTGACTGGCCCTGGTGATGATGTCGCTTAGATCCTTGTGATCTCGCGGCAATAAAAGTTCGCTCATCGCTCACTCTCCCCGCCTGGCATGCTGATTTCGGCAATGTCGGCTTCGATGCCCCCTCGCCCAGGAGCGTTGAGGGGAAACACTTTGGCCGGATTGAGCAGCCAGTTGGGATCAAAGACGGTTTTTATGCGGGTTTGCTGGATGAGATCAAGCTCGCTAAACTGTTCGCGCATCAAGTCTCGTTTTTCAATGCCCACACCATGTTCGCCGCTCAGACATCCCCCGGCCTTCACGCATAAGCGTAAAAGCTCGGCCCCGCAGGCTTCTGCGCGTAAAAGCTCTTCCTCATCATTGGCATTATAAAGGATCAGAGGGTGCAGATTGCCATCGCCGGCATGAAATACATTGGCGATTTCAAAATCGTGGTGGCGACCTATGTGGGCCACCCACCCCAACACATCAGCAAGACGTGAAATGGGAATAACACCATCCATACAATAAAAGTCTGAAAGCTGGCTCATGGCCCCACTAGCGGATTTGCGTCCCTTCCAGATTTTCTCGGTTTCCTCATCATTTTGGGCGACACGAATGGTTTTGGGGTCAAATTTTTCGACAATCTCGCGGACATGATCAAATTGCAGATTGATTTCGTTTTCCGATCCCTCGACCTCAACGATCAGCAAGGCTTCCACATCAAGGGGATAGCCGACCTTGACGTAATTTTCGCAAATATGAATGGCCCGCTTGTCCATGAATTCGAGGGCAGCAGGGATCATGCCACTGGCAATGATAGCGGTGATGCAGTTGCCCGCATCCTTGTTGCTGTTAAAGCCGATCAGCATGGGGCGTGCCATCTCTGGCTTGCGCAAAATGCGTACGGTAATCTGCGTGACGATGCCAAGCTGCCCCTCGGAGCCATTGATCAGGCCGAGCAGATCATAGCCATTGCTATCGAGCGCATCACCGCCAATATCAACCACTTCACCATCCATCAAAACCAGTTTTACCCCCAGTACATTATTGGTGGTGACGCCGTATTTGAGACAATGGGCGCCGCCCGCATTCATGGCGACATTACCGCCAATAGTGCAGGCAATCTGCGAAGAGGGGTCCGGGGCATAAAAGAACTGCTGGTCGCTCATGGCGTCAGATATGCCAAGATTGGTCACGCCGGCTTCGACTTTTGCCGTGCGGTTTTCATAGTTGATCTCAAGTATCTGGCGCATGCGCGACAGACCAATAATGACCGCATCATTAGTGGGTACGGCACCGCCACAAAGGGAGGTACCGGCCCCTCTGGCAATGACTTGAATATGCTCTTTATGGCAATAGGCCAAAAGCTGGCTGACTTCGAGGGTCGTTGAGGGCAAGATTACCAGCAGTGGAATGCGGCGATAGGCGGTAAGGGCATCCGTTTCATAGGCTTGGCGCCCCTCTTCATCCTCGATAAAGACAGCATCAGGGGCAATTTTGGCGAGGTTTTTGGCGATTTGAACGCGCCGTTTGAGAATATCTGGATCTGGATCCGGAAGGGGGATGAAAGACATTTTCTTCGTGGCTCTGTTCTCGAAAAACGCCCACTCGCTCGGATAGGCTATGATGATTCGTCAAGTTTCAAACATTCACTATAAGAGGCTTCGCTCGACAAGGCCATGCCCGTTTATCTCTGACAAGCATTTTTTAAAAATAGCTCTTGGTATATGGTCTCCTTTACCTGCATCAATTCGTCGCGCGTAAGGACATTTTTCTGCTCCATTGATTGCGCTATCCTAGGGACGGATGTTGGCTGATATCATTTACCTGATATCGTTAGCTGGGGGATCTCGTCGTACTGGTCGACTTGTGTCCTCGATAAGAATTTTACCACTGGAGGAGAAATCCAAATGATGAAAATTGTGAAAATTACTTTTGCTGCCCTGGCTCTGTTTTCGTTTACAGGTGTCGCTCATGCTGAAGGTGATGTTGCCAAAGGCAAAAAAATCTTTAATAAATGTAAAGCCTGCCACAAGGTTGGCGACAAAGCCAAAAACGGCGTTGGCCCACAGCTGAATGGGATTGTTGGTCGCAAAGCCGGTTCTGCTGAAAAATTCAAATATTCTAAACTTGTCAAAGGTGCTGCCGAGCTTGGTCTTGTTTGGGACGAAGCAACGCTGGATAAATATCTCGACAAAAAAGGTATGAACAAAACGCTTAAAGCCTTTATTGTTGAAAAAGGTGGCAAGCCTAAAGGCAAGTCTAAAATGGCATTTGCCGGTTTGAAAAAACCTCAGCAGCGCGCTGATATCATTGCTTATTTGAAAACATTTGTTGCCAAGTAAACCTGGTGAGACGAAAAATGGCGGAACATACCCGCTTTGAACTGCTTTAAGGCCCGGGAATTTTCCGGGCCTTTTTGTTGGGTTTTTTGCAAGTTTTCAACGGTTGTAGCCTCTGTCCGACAATCTCTGGTTGCAGAGCTGGTACAGTCTGGGGCATATTTGCAAAATGCGAATCAGGCGCGCTCTTGAAGCATCCTGTAGCGAAACAAATAAAGTGGGGGCTTTTCAGGTGGTGAATTTTAATGACAAAGAGCGACTAGTCAGAAAATTATTTGTGTTTTTTGCTGCCGTTTTCAGTTTGAGCATGTTGTCGTCAATCGCGATTGCAGCCGAGGGCGCAGCTGGCAAGACGCTTGATTTGACCAATCACTGGGTTGGCTATGCAGCGATTGCCGTTTTTGTCATCGCCTATATGCTTGTGATGCTCGAAGAAGTGACGCATTTGCGAAAATCCAAACCGGTCATTCTCGCAGCTGGCATTATCTGGGCAATGATCGGCTGGGAATATGCCAACAATAATCTTCCCCATGCAGCCGAAGTGGCAGTCCGCCACAATATTCTTGAATATGCAGAGCTGTTCTTGTTCCTGCTGGTGGCCATGACCTACATTAATGCAATGGGTGAGCGCCGCGTGTTTATGGCGCTACGCTCGTGGATGGTGCAAAAAGGGTTCACGCTCAAGCAATTGTTCTGGCTGACCGGGGTTCTGGCCTTTTTCATCTCACCCATTGCAGACAATCTGACGACAGCATTGCTGATGTGTGCGGTGATCATGGCGGTTGATTGCACCAAGGATGACAGCGGCCGGACAACTGGCTGTGTGCATCCCAAATTTGTTTTGATGGCCTGTATCAATATTGTCGTGGCGGCCAATGCCGGTGGGGCCTTCTCACCCTTTGGTGACATCACGACGCTGATGGTCTGGCAAAAAGGCATTGTCCAGTTTCAAGAGTTCTTTGCGCTCTTTATTCCCTCAGTGGTCAACTGGATTATCCCGGCAACGATCATGAGTTTCTTCCTGCCAAATTCCAAGCCCAAAGCGGCTGATGGTGATGAAGTAACCCATATGAAGCCAGGGGCGATGGGGATTGTTTTCTTGTTCCTGATGACAATTACAACGGCGGTTGTTTTCCATAACTTCCTGCATCTGCCACCAATGCTTGGTATGATGACGGGTCTGGCTTATCTGCAGTTCTACAGCTATTATCTGCGCAAGATCTACGGCAAACGCCAGTCGAGAAAACTGGGTTTGGAAGCGGGAGATGGCGCGGGCGAAACAGCCGCGCAGGTTATGGGGCAAAGGCGGGTCAAGGAAGCGCCGTTGGAAGTGTTTGAAAAAGTCGCGATGGCCGAGTGGGATACATTGTTATTCTTCTTTGGTGTTGTTCTGGCAGTCGGTGGTCTTGGCTTTATCGGCTATCTGGCCGGCTTGTCGCAGATCATGTATACCGACCTTGGGCCAACCAACGCGAATATCCTTGTGGGCATCCTGTCGGCTATTGTCGATAATATCCCCGTAATGTTTGCAGTGCTGACCATGCAGCCAGAGATGAACCACGCTCAGTGGTTGCTGGTGACCTTGACAGCTGGTGTGGGCGGCTCGCTTTTGTCTGTCGGTTCAGCGGCTGGCGTTGCGCTGATGGGGCAGGCACGGGGGTTTTATACCTTTGGTGGCCATCTCAAATGGATGCCGGTCATCGCCCTTGGCTACGCTGCCAGCATCTGGGTCCATATCTGGCTCAATGGCAGCTAGGAAATTTTCTGGCTCCAAGAAAAACAACAAACCCTCTTCGCGAAAAGCGGAGAGGGTTTTTTTGTGTTCATTGAGCCATGAGCGTTCTTGATCCAAAGACGATATTGATAGATGCGTATCTGTTATTTCGCGCTGTTTTCATGATCATCAACAACGGCTTAAAGCCACTTGAAAGGAGGGGGTAAATTTATCTGCGTTCGGACCAGAATGAGATCAGGATTAAAATCGGTTATGGGGAATAATAGAAACCAGTGTTGGTCAGTCAAATAGCGGTTTTATACCCAGATTGACAAAAAACACCGGCCCAAAAATCGAGAAGGCGGCGATATTGATGGTGCGGCTTTTGTGTTTGTAAAGCCTGCCATGGGGTTTTTCCTTTTCTTGTGTCTGACGTTCAGTTTTTAACTCGACGGTAATAGCGAATCAACGAAAGTGATGGGCAATGGGGTTCGCTAGGGCTGTTGTTTAGCGGTCATACTTCGTTAATCATTCACTTTTAAAGTGTAGAATTAATCAATACAATTAAATGGGGCAATCCATGACCGATGATATTCAGCTCAATCAACGTCTGCAATTCTTAAAAATAGATCAAAAAACCAGAGACTTACTTGCTGAGATCAAGCCCATCCTGGAGCCCGAGCTACCGCGAATTCTGGGGGCGTTTTACGATCATATTTCCAGTTATCCTGAAGTCCAGAGCATGTTTGCATCGAACACGATGATTGAAGGAGCCAAGAACGCCCAGGCTACTCACTGGGCTAATATCTTAACGGGTCGTTTTGACGACAGCTATGTGACAGCAGTGCAACGGATTGGCATGACCCATCACCGGATCGGTCTTGAACCTCGCTGGTATATTGCTGGATATTCGATGATTCTTGGGGAGCTGGCGGCGGTTCTGTCGGCGCAATTTTCCAGCACTTTTGGTTCTGGAAATGTTGAAAAACGCGCGGATGCCATGCGCGCGGTGACTAAAGCCGCGATGCTTGATATGGATTTCGCCATTTCGATTTATCTGGCTGAAGGGGAAGCTGAAAAACAGCAAACACTGCAGCAACTTTCTATCAATTTCGAGCAGAACATTGGGTCGATTGCGCAAGGCATTGGTGAAGCGACCAATGAAATGCAGGCAACGGCCAACTCCATGAAAGCAGTGGCACAGGAAAACAGCGCGCGTACCGGACAGGTATCGGATGCCGCTGGTATGGCCACGGGTAATGTGGAAACTGTTGCAGCGGCGGCTGAAGAGATGACCAGCTCTATCATGGAAATCAGCCGTCAATTGAGCCATTCGAGCGAGCGTGCCAATGATGCGGTGAGCAAGGCGGAAAATGCCAATACGCAGATCCGCAATCTTGAACAGGCTGCGGAAAAAATATCCGAGGTGACGGTGCTTATTCAAGATATCGCGGAACAAACCAATCTGCTGGCATTGAACGCAACCATCGAAGCGGCAAGAGCGGGGGATGCTGGCAAAGGATTTGCGGTGGTCGCACAAGAGGTGAAATCACTGGCCAATCAAACCGCCAAGGCAACCCAGGATATCGCCTCTCATATTCAGCGCGTGCAAACGGAAACCGCTGAAGCCGTGAGCGCCATCGCCACGATTGGCGAGGCGATTGGCGAGATCAATGAAGCAACTGTTGCCGTTTCCGCAGCGGTTGACGAACAAAATGCAGCCGCCAGCGAAATCGCCCGCAGCGCACAAGATGCGGCGCAAGGAACCAGCCTTATTACCGAAAATATCGGCAGTGTGTCATCTGCTGCAGGTGAAAATGCTGTGGCTGCTGACGAACTGCTCGTCTCTGTTGAAGGTTTATCCAGACAGGGCGGTCAGCTGGAGGAAAGCGTAACGAAGTTTCTTGCCGACGTTAAAGCAGCGTAATTGCCTGTACTCTTGGTCAAAATTCATAAGGGGCCTGAATTTACTCGGGCCCCTTTTTATGTTGCAAGATCAGGAAATATTTCTTTCATCAGGCGTTTGTGATAGGCCACCAGGTTTTCTTTGGTTTTGATATAGTCGCCAATTTTGGAGCTGATTTTCGGAGTGATGAAACCGGCAATATAGGCGAGGCTTGTGGCGTCTATTTCAGCGGGTTTGTCTCCGCCAAAATAGGGCTTGTCGCCTAGAAAATCAGATAGCGCATCAATATCATGTTTGGCCAGAGTCGTGATTTCCTCTCGTGATAGACGCCCGGTTCCTTGTCCGTGCAGAGCGCTTTTGATACTGCGTTGGCCAAGCAAGAAAACCAGTTTGCGCATCGGGTTGGGAATGAATTCCAGCAAAGTATCGCGGGTTATTTCCGCATTTTCTGGGATGACCCAGCGTTCATGAACCATGCCCCAATAGGTGCTTTCATCCAACATGCGGGTGAGTATGTGATGCTGGGCTAATTGTTCTTTGTTCAGATTATTGCGCAAGGGGTAGCCATGTTTGCGATTGAGATATTCGATAATAAAACGGCTGTCAGGAATGGTTTCGCCCTGATCGACAATCCACGGAGCCTTGCCATTTGGCCCCTTGCGTGGGTCAGTAACGTCTACTGTTTTATATTCAATTCCTGCCAGCCGTAGAAAAGTTTCAACTTTCATGCAGAAGGGACTGGCATTTGGCAATCCAAAATGAGGAGCAAACTGGTGCAGTTCAAGCATGTCATGTTCCTTATGACTCGAGTTTAGAACAAAGATAGAACTAACGTAAGGAACTTGTCAAACTTGTTAGTTCTTTTCTGCGGCGTCATAGGCGGCGATGGCGGCCAGGTTAACCAGGTCGCTATCACTTGCGCCAAAGTTGGCGATTTGCACGGGCTTTTCAAGCCCTACCAGCATGGGACCAATGACGGTACTGCCACCTAGCGTCTCCAGCATTTTCATGGAAACCGAGGCCGAATTCCAGCCCGGCATGATCAGCACATTGGCAGGCTGTGACAAACGGCAATGCGGATAGGCAGCCATGGCTTTTTCTGACAGAGCCACATCGGCGGCCATTTCCCCATCATATTCAAAGTTGACGCCGCGCTGATCGAGGATCTTGATCGCTTCTTTCATGCGCCCGGCGCTTTGCCCCTTGGGATATCCAAAGGTTGAATAGGCCAGCAAGGCAACGCGGGGTTCATAACCAAAACGGCGTGCGGCTCTGGCAGCTTCAATAGCGATGTCAGCCAATTGCTCGGGGTTTGGGGTCTCGTGAATGGCGGTATCTGCCAGCAATACTGTGCGTCCCTTATTGATCGCCAGGGTGACCCCGATGACCGTGCGGCCAGGTTTGGCATCAAGGGCATATTGGATGTTTTTATAAGAGATATACCAGTTGCGGGTGAGGCCGGTGACCATGGCGTCCGCATGCCCCATGCCTACCATACAAGACGAGAACACATTGCGATCGAGACGCACCAGACGGGCGCAATCGCGATAGAGGAAGCCTTTGCGCCAGTTGCGCTTATAGAAAAAATCAACATATTGCTTGTTGCCTTCTCCCGCTTCGACGGTTTGAATTTCAATTTCTGCGGGGCGCTTGATACCAGCTTGCTCAAACGCCTGTTCGATTTTCTCGGCGCGTCCAACGAGCACTGGTTGGCCAAGGCCGGCGTTCAAAAAGGCGTTGGCAGCATGCACCACCTGTTCTTCTTCTCCTTCGGCAAACACCACCCGTTTTGGGTCGCGCCTGACCTTGGTGAAGATCGTTTGCAAAATGGAAGCTGCGGGGTCAAGGCGACCGGACAGACGGGCCTCATAGGCGTCCATGTCAACGATCAGCTTGTTGGCAACGCCTGTGTCCATCGCAGCTCTTGCGACGGCGGCGGGAATTTTTTGGATCAGGCGAGGGTCAAAGGGAGCTGGAATAATATATTCTGGGCCATAATGGGGGCGGGCACCCTCATAGGCGGCGGCGACTTCGTCTGGTACATCTTCACGCGCCAGCTCCGCAAGGGCATGGGCAGCAGCAATTTTCATCGCATCATTGATGGCACTGGCCCGCACGTCCAGAGCTCCACGAAAAATATAGGGAAAGCCCAGCACATTATTGACCTGATTGGGATAATCGGAGCGCCCGGTTGCCATGATGGCGTCAGGGCGTATCGCCAACACCTCTTCGGGGGTAATTTCCGGGTCCGGATTAGCCATGGCGAAAATAATTGGCCGCTCCGCCATCTTGTCCACCATTTGCGCAGAAATGGCGCCCGCCACAGACAGGCCATAGAGCACGTCAGCTCCGGTCATGGCCTCTTCAAGTGTGCGGTCATCGGTTTCTATGGCATGGGCCGATTTCCATTGGTTCATGCCCTCCTGGCGCCCCTTGTAGATGACGCCCTTGCTATCGCACAGCGTCACATTCTGGTGGGGTACGCCCATGCTTTTGGCCAGCTCAATACAAGCAATAGCCGCAGCTCCCGCACCATTGACCACCATGCGAATGTCTTTGATGTCACGTCCGGTGAGATCAATGGCGTTGATGAGACCGGCTGCCGAGATAATCGCCGTGCCGTGCTGATCATCATGAAAAACCGGGATATCCATCACTTCGCGCAGCTTTTGTTCGATGATAAAACAATTGGGGGCACTGATATCTTCGAGATTAATGCCGCCAAAACTTGGGCCCAGATAGCGCACCGCATTGATAAACTGCTCGGCATCCGCAGTATCTATTTCGATATCGATACTATCGACATCGGCAAAGCGCTTGAACAAGACGGCCTTGCCCTCCATCACCGGTTTGGAGGCCAGAGCGCCCAGATCACCAAGGCCAAGAATAGCGGTGCCATTGGTGATGACAGCAACCAGATTACCTTTGTTGGTATAGTCATAGGCTTTGCCAGGATCTTTTGCGATGGCCCGCACCGGGGCGGCGACGCCTGGGGAATAGGCAAGCGATAAATCGCGCTGCGTTGCCATTGGTTTTGTGGGACAGATTTCCAGCTTGCCCGGTTTGCCGTGCATGGTATGGAAATTAAGGGCGTCTTCGTCGGTACATCCAAGTTTGTCTTTGCGTGATGGCATATTGTTCTCGCGTGTAATTATTGGCTTTTTTATCAAACTGTTAGAAATCACCATAGGACCAGCCTGTGTAGATCTCAACCATAGAGAAGACACGAAATCAAAGATCGTCAAGAGGAATGGGGCGCTTATTCCATTTTCTCTTTTTGTTGCCCGCCCCAATAGGTTATGAGTTGGCATTGAACGAGGTGGTTTGATGAGGGCCTATGGCTGTAGCAAAAAAATCCGACGCGCAGACAACGCCAATGATGGCGCAGTTTCTGGAGATCAAGGCTGCTAATCTGGATAGTCTTTTATTCTACCGGATGGGGGACTTTTACGAGCTGTTTTTTGGCGATGCGGAAGTCGCCTCGCAGGCCCTTGGCATTACCTTGACCACCAGAGGCAAGCATATGGGGGAAGCCATTCCCATGTGCGGGGTGCCGGTGCGGGCCGCCGATGGTTATTTGCAAAAACTCATTAAAGCTGGCTTCAAGATCGCGGTTTGCGAGCAGATGGAAGATCCTGCCGAGGCTAAAAAGCGCGGCGCCAAGGCGGTGGTGCAACGCGATGTGGTCCGCCTTGTTACCCCTGGCACCATCACCGAAGAAAATTTGCTGGACAATAGCACAAACAATTTTTTGACGGCGATTTTTCGCGGCAAAAGCGGCGAGCAGGTAGCGCTGGCCTCCCTCGATATTTCAACTGGTGATTTCGAAATTTGCTTGTCTGGCGTAACGGATCTGGCGGGCGAGCTGGTACGCTTGATGCCGCGCGAAATATTGATCTCTGACAAGGAGCTGGGGGGGGATGAAAGCGGATTGGATGTAGAGGCCATCGCCACTCAGATCAGCGCCACCTTGTCACCTCAACCGGCCATATCTTTTGACAGCCGCACCGGTACGGCTCAGCTGAAAAAGCATTTGCAGGTGGGGGCGCTCGATGGTTTCGGAGATTTTTCGCGTCTTGAACTTGCTGCAACAGCCGCCCTGTTGCGTTATGTGGAGCTCACCCAGATCGAGCATTTTCCGGTTCTTGGCGTGCCGCGCCGGCGCAGCACGCAAGGCACCATGGTGATTGATGCTGCCACCCGCATTAATCTGGAATTATTGTCTTCGCTAAAAGGAGAGCGCCAGGTCAGCTTGCTCGGCACTACGGATCGGACCTTGACGGGGGCTGGATCAAGGGAACTGGCTTCTCGTTTATCCGCGCCCTTGATGGAGGTTGCGCTGATAGAGCGGCGGCTCGATGGCGTTTCGTTTTTGTTTGAGGATACCAGGCTGCGCGATGATGTGCGTACCCAGCTTAAATCGACGCCCGATATGGCACGGGCTATTGCAAGACTTTCTGTGGCGCGCGGTGGACCCCGAGACCTTGGCGTTGTTTTGAAAGGGTTGGCGCAAGCGGCCAATATTGCTTCACGCTTGTCTCAATGTATCGGTTTGCCAGAAACGTTGACGAGCATCGTCACACGGCTTGGCGCACTCGATCAGCGATTGCTCGACGAACTATCGCGGGCGCTGGTGGACGAATTGCCAATTCTGGCGCGTGAAGGCGGCTTTATCGCTGAGGGCTATCGACCTGAACTGGATGAAGTGCGGCGCTTGCGCGATGAAAGCCGTCAGGTGCTTGCGGAACTGCAATCAAAATATGCGAAAGACACCGATATTAAAAACCTCAAGGTGCGCCACAATAATGTGCTCGGATTTTTTATCGAGGTGACAGCCGTCCATGGTGAACGCTTGATGCAGCTCCCCTTGAGTGAAACTTATGTGCATCGGCAGACATTGGCCAATGCGGTGCGATTTACAACGGTTGAATTGTCAAAGGCGGAGCAAGAGATAACAACGGCACGCGAGCGGGCACTGGCCATTGAACTGGATTTGTTCAGCGATCTGACAAAGAATATTCTGGCCGCTCAAGCTGTGATTGGTGCGGCCGCTCATGCGCTTGCGGAACTGGATGTTTATGGGGGCTTATCGCAATTGGCCGAAGAGCAGAACCATGTGCGCCCAAAGATTGATGACAGTTTGGCCTTTGCCGTTGACGGGGGGCGTCACCCCGTCGTTGAACATGCCCTGGTCAAGGAGAATAACGGGCCGTTTATCGAGAATGATTGTGTCCTTGCCGAAGGGGACCGCGATGATATGCGCGGCCGTTTATGGGTGCTGACCGGCCCCAATATGGCGGGTAAATCGACTTTCTTGAGGCAAAATGCCTTGATAGCTGTTATGGCTCAGGCGGGATGTTTTGTGCCTGCAAACAAGGCCCATATTGGACTTGTCGATCGGTTGTTCTCGCGAGTTGGCGCTTCAGATGATCTGGCGCGCGGGCGCTCGACTTTTATGGTGGAGATGGTGGAAACCGCCGCCATTCTTAATCAGGCCAGTGAGCGATCCCTGGTCATACTGGATGAGATTGGCCGCGGAACAGCGACTTATGATGGTTTGTCAATCGCCTGGGCGACCATCGAGCATCTGCACGAAATCAATAAATGCCGGGCCCTGTTTGCCACCCACTATCATGAGCTGACGGCGCTCACGCAAAAATTGGCGCGGGCCGCCAATGTCACGGTGTCGGTCAAGGAATGGCGGGACGAGATCATCTTTTTGCATAAGGTGATTTTTGGCACGGCGGATCGTTCTTATGGTATTCAGGTGGCGCGCCTGGCGGGATTGCCCACTAGTGTGATTTCTCGTGCCTCAGAGGTCCTGGCTTTGCTGGAGCAGGCAAGTGATCGTAAAAAACCAGCGGAGATGATTGAAGAGCTGCCCCTGTTTGCCGCAACGCGTCCTCAAAGTGTGCGACCGAGCGCCAGGGACAGCGCTCTGGAGCGAGCGTTCAAGGAGCTGCATCTTGATGAGTTGACCCCCAAAGACGCACTTGATGCGCTTTATGCACTCAAAGATCTGGAAAATGGCCATGAATAAAATTGATTCCAGCAGGAGATTAATGATGACCAAAGAGGACCCAGCGAACCCAAAGTTTGAATTAGGGGACTATGTCTGGGTCAAGGCCAGCGCACCGGGTAAATATCTGGCCATTGAATCTGGCGATATCTGCGGTTTTTTTGTTGTCAAAGATGAGGCCATTGCGCAAAAGTTCGATGAGCCTATCGGCTGTTTGATGTATATTGTTGAAGCAGGGTGCGGTGAGGATTTGGAAGTGCCCGAACAATATCTGGAATTTGAAGCGGACTGATTTTGGGGGCGGGCTATTCCTGCTCTCGACCTTTTCGATAGTCTTCGGGCAGGGCCAGAATTGGTTTGCCCAGATGATAGCCTTGCAGATATTTGACACCCATATCACGCAGCATGCTGATGGTTTTCTCGTCCCCGACGCATTCGGCGACCATTTCCAGGTCGAAGGCATTGGCAAGATCGGCTAGCAGTTTGACAAATAGCTGGTCATCTTTGTTTTCGAGCATATTCTCGATAAACGAACCGTCGATTTTGACCATATCAATACCAAGTAATTGCAGATTGCGGAATGAGTTATAGCCCGTGCCAAAATCATCCATGGCGACGCGGCAGCCAAGCTCCTTGACGCGCTTGACGAACAAGCAGCTTTCTTCGACGTCTTGAATGGCGGCGGTTTCGGTGATCTCGATGATCAGGCGATTGGTCAAGGAGAGGTCGCCCTTTGTCAAAGATCTTAGCAAATCAAGCCAGTTATTATCGGTGGCGGTGAGGCCAGAGACATTAATGGTCAAGGTCAATTCGGGGTGATGGTGGGCCACATCAATGGCCAGCTCCAGTACGCGGTAATCGACAAGGCGAATGAGACCGAGTTTTTCGGCAACTGGTATATAGTCGCCGCCCGAAACGATTTCTCCATTGGGTTTTTTGATACGCAAAAGACATTCATGAATTTCGGTTTTTAGCGTATGGGAGTGCACGATCGGTTGCAGGGCCAGAACCAGCCGCTGTTGACGAAGGGCAAGGATCAGCTCATCGGCTATGTCGCGATTACGTTTGCGGATTTCTTTTTTGTCTTCGCTTGGATCAAAGGCCACAAACAGATCATAGGATTTGGCTTTCGCCTTGGCGAGGGATTCCAGCGCAAAACCAAAGGCCTCAGAGACGTTATCGGCTTGTTCGGGCACTTGAATGCCGCCAATGGAAATGGTTACTGCAACGGGGCCAAGACTAGTCTCGATGACTTCATCGCGGATCGAGCGTAGCAGGCGTTCAGCGGTGCCAGCCATTGCAGCAGGGTTGGTGTCAGCCAGTAATAATCCAAACTTGTTGCTTGAAAAGCGCCCGATAATATCGGTGTCGCGCAGTTGTGAGCGCAATCGCTTGGCAATCGCTGCGATCACCTCATCGCCAGTATCAAATCCAAAAGCATCATTGATCATCAACAGATTATTGATACCAACAATCAGCAAGGCATAGGCGTCCTGGGATTCGGCACTGGTCAAAAAGGCGTCAGAAATAGCTTCCCATAGCTCGCCGCGATTGATCTGACCGGTAAGTTGGTCATGGCGAGACAAGAAGTCCAGTTTTTGTTCTTTTTCATAGCGTTCACAGATCAAACGCACCACCCCTTTGACGATGGTGGGAGTGCCATTTTCATCCGTGGTCCAGCGACCGTGATCTTCAAGCCATATTGGGTCGCCGTTTGCACGTTTGCCAAGGGCATATTGAATGGAGAACAGGGCGTCTTGCTGATCCACCTTGCGGTTTGCGGCTAGCAGCGTGTCACGTCGTGATTTTGTAAGACCTTGCGAAATAAGAGTTTCGAAGCCATAGCCAGTGCGCAAGAGATTGATGTCTTTAATATTGAGAATGGCGGGGGCATTGGGAGCCCAGACGATGCGGTCAGAGGTCAGATCCCAGTAATAAGCCGTTTCGCCGGCAGCGGTCAAAATCGCATTGAGGCTGAATTCAGCCTCTTTGGATACGTTCGCCGCTGGATGATCGGATTTTGGCGCCATCTGCATAGGTGTCTTTCTTGTTGTTGTCTTGCCTCAAGCTATGTTGCATTTCTTCCGATCTCAGATGAGAACGGTTGTTTTCCACAATGCAAGAGATATCAACAGACAGGGAACTTGAAAACCTTAGGTGTCAGTGGTTAAGATTTCGGTAACCGGTTTAGCGATTTGGAGATGATCGTTTTTACCAAAATAAAGCTGTTTGGCCCTTTTTTTGCGAGGTCTGAAGCATCTAAAGAGTTCAATCGCCGATTATTGCTTCATATTGGGACAAGATCAAATGAGTTTGCGCAAACAACAGTCAAAGACGGGTAAAGGCAGCGCTTTGGTGCCGGTATATTCGTTAACTGGCGTGCGCCAACCGAGCGGCGGCGATCATTTGGAGCAGGTCAATTTTTCAAAATCGCCCGAAAATAGCGTCATTGTTGCGGCGCGGTCGGTTTTTCTGGCTCAGCTGGCTGGTCAGTATGAGAGTAAAAATGCAGCAAGTGCCCGGCGCATGGAAGCGCGAGCTTGCGCTTCCAGTTGCTATGGTGCAAAAATACCCAAACCTGCTCTGCGCCATCTCGTATGGGCTTGAGACGCGGATCGGGTTCGCTCAGTGATTAATCAAAATTTCAGTTAAATCGCTTGCCTTTTCAGGATGATATGATCATTTCTTCCAATGTGCGCTGCATCGGTCTATGATGCCGCGAACAATCCCCCCTAAAGATGATCTCGCGCTTTTTTGGCGCCAGACATTTTGAAAGAAATAATATGGCTGAATTTGAAGGTGTTGTCGAAGCGCTGAGTATGGCGCTCGCAAAACGTGGATATAGCGAGCTGACCCCTGTCCAGCAAGCGGTACTTGATCCAAAGCTTATTGACCAGGATTTGCTGGTGTCGGCGCAAACCGGTTCTGGCAAGACGGTGGCCTTTGGCATTGCCATTGCCCCGACCTTGTTGCAAGGCGAGGATAAACTGGCGCGCGTCAAGGCCCCTATGGCTCTCGCGGTGGCGCCGACAAGAGAGCTGGCATTGCAGGTTAAGCGCGAGTTGGAATGGCTCTATGAGAGTACTGGCGCCATTTGTGCGTCATGTGTTGGTGGCATGGATATGCGTACCGAGCGCCGCGAACTGGCGCGAGGGGCTCATATCGTTGTTGGTACACCTGGTCGGCTGCGCGATCACATTGAGCGCGGCTCGCTTGATATGAGCGAGATGCGCGCTATCATTCTGGATGAAGCTGATGAAATGCTCGATATGGGCTTTCGCGACGATCTGGAATATATTCTTGGTGCGGCGCCAGAGGAGCGGCGCACTTTGATGTTTTCCGCCACCGTGCCGCGCACCATTGCCGCTCTGGCCAAGCGCTATCAGCGCGATGCCGTGCGGGTCTCCACTAAATCTGAAGAAAAACAACATCTTGATATTGAATATCGGGCCTTGATGGTGGCTCCCAATGATCGCGAAAATGCCATTGTCAATGTGTTGCGCTATTTTGAACCCAAGAATGCGCTGGTTTTTTGTTCGACGCGTGCCACGGTCAACCATATGACCTCACGGTTCTCAAATCGAGGTTTTTCGGTTGTCGCTCTGTCTGGTGAATTGAGCCAGAACGAGCGTTCGCACGCCTTGCAGGCCATGCGCGATGGTCGGGCACAAATTTGTATCGCCACCGATGTGGCGGCGCGCGGCATTGATCTGCCAAATCTTGAACTGGTGATCCACGCCGATATTCCAAAGAGCAAGGAGAGCCTGGTGCATCGCTCAGGACGTACGGGGCGCGCCGGACGCAAGGGGGTTTGTGCCTTGATTGTCCCTCATAATCAGCGCCGCCGTACTGAAAGTCTGTTGCAGCGTGCTAAAATTTCAGCCACCTGGGCCAAGCCGCCGACCATTGAAGAGATCATTGCGCGCGATGATGAGCGCTTGCTGGCTGATAGCACGCTTAGCGACGCGGCCAATGAGAAAGAACAGGCTCTGGCGGCCAAATTGCTCGCTGAACACAGTGCCGAGCAGATTGCTGCAGCTTTTGTGCGTATATACCGCAAAGAACAAACGGCTCCCGAAGAATTATTGGATAATGCCCCGATTGAACGTGGCCGCGGTGAGCGCTCGCCGCGTGGGCGCGATGACTTCGCCAATGGCGTGTGGTTTTCCATGTCAATTGGACGCAAGCAAAATGCCGAACCACGTTGGCTATTACCAATGATCTGCCGCGCCGGGGGCATCACCAAACGCGATATTGGCGCGATCCGTATTGATCAAACGGAGACCAGTGTGGAGATCGATCCCAAATGCGTTGATCGGTTTCTGGAGACCCTTGGTCCAGATAGAACGGTTGAAAAAAATATCGTCATCAATCGCATGGATGGTCCCCCCAAAGGGGGGCGTCGTGCACCACCGTCCAGAGATGCCAAGCGAAAACCCTATGGTGACAAGAAACCATATGAAGGCTCAAAACCTCAACGCAGAGATCAAAAAGACGATTTCAAAAAGCGTGCTCCCAAAAAAGAATGGGATAAAAAGGATCGGCCTCGCAAGGATGGTCCCAAAAAAGACATTGCCCCAAAAGACGCAGCATGGGTCAAGGAAGCACGCAAGCAGCGGCCCGCAAGCGAGGAGAAGCCGCACGCAGTATCCACGCATAAAGTCGCGCCAAAAGCTGACAAACCAGCGCAGGCCAAATGGGACCCACGAGACAGCTCCGCTAAAGGCCCAGGAGTTAAAGCGCGCCGCCCCAAACCCGCAGGCTCTACCAGCAAGCCAAAAAGCAAAGGCGCTGCCAAGAAAAAATCCCCCAGCAAGTTGCGAAGAGCCGCTGCGCGCGAACAGTTGAGACTGAAAGGCGAGCTGCCATCCAACGCGGGCGAGGCGGCCTCCAGGGCGGAGCAAGTTGCAAAGGTAGGCATAGCCCCGCGCAAGCGCAAGAAAGACGATTAAACAAAAGAAAAAGGGCCGGATCAATTGATCCGGCCCTTAGTTTGTTTGACCTCATTCTTATTATTGAGCGAAATCCTTGTTTTAGAACTGGTTCATGGTGTTGTCTTTACCGCCAGCTTTTAACGCCGCGTCACCGCAGAACGCTTCCTTGTGATCATCACCGATGTCGGAACCTGACATGTTTTGATGTTTGACGCAGGCGATGCCTTCGCGGATCTCTTTGCGCTGCACACCAAGCACATATCCAAGCATACCCTGCTCGCCAAAATACTCTTTTGCCAGATTGTCGGTTGAAAGCGCCGCTGTGTGATAGGTCGGTAGGGTGATCAAATGATGGAAGATCCCTGCTTCACGCGCCGCATCAGCCTGAAAAGTGCGGATTTTATCATCGGCCCGCATGCCCAAATCTGTTTCATCATATTTGCCATCCATCAGATCATCGCGGTTGTAAGTGGACATATCTTCACCGGCCTCACTCATGGCATCAAACATTTGCTGACGGAAATTAAGCGTCCAGTTGAACGAGGGGCTATTATTATAGACCAGTTTGGCGTTTGGAATAACCTCGCGGATCGCGTTGACCATGCCGCCGATTTGCTCAATATGCGGCTTTTCAGTTTCGATCCACAAAAGGTCAGCGCCATTTTGCAAAGAGGTGATGCTATCAAGTACGCAGCGTGCTTCGCCAGTGCCTTGCTTGAACTGGAACAGATTGCTGGGAAGGCGCTTTGGACGCACCAGCTTGCCGTTCTGCTTGAGAATGACATCCCCATTTTTCATGCTCTCTTGTGATACTTCTTCGCAATCAAGAAAAGCGTTATACTGGTCGCCAAGGTCTCCAGGCTGGCTGGTAACAGCGATCTGTTTGGTGAGACCAGCACCAAGAGAATCGGTGCGTGCGACGATAATGCCATTATCAATGCCCAGTTCAAGAAAGGCGTAACGAACGGCCCGCAGCTTGGCGATGAAATCGACATGGGGCACAGTGACCTTGCCATCTTGATGGCCGCATTGTTTTTCGTCCGACACCTGATTTTCGATCTGGATGCAGCAGGCACCCGCTTCAATCATCTGCTTGGCCATGAGATAGGTTGCTTCGGCGTTGCCAAAGCCCGCGTCAATATCAGCAATGATCGGCACCACATGGGTAACATGGCCATCAATCGCCTCTTGCGTGGCTTTTTCTTTGGCGCTATCGCCAGCCGCTTTGGCTGCATCCAGTTCGCGGAACAGGCCTCCCAGCTCACGGGCATCGGCTTGGCGAAGAAAGGTGTAAAGCTCAGTGATCAGTGCTGCCACAGATGTCTTTTCATGCATGGACTGATCGGGCAGGGGGCCAAATTCCGAACGCAGCGCCGCCACCATCCAGCCAGACAGGTACAAATAGCGGCCATCTGTCTGGCCACCAAAATGCTTCTTGATGGAGATCATTTTTTGTTGGCCGATAAAGCCATGCCAGCAGCCAAGTGATTGCGTGTAATTGGCGCTATCTTCGTCATATCGGTTCATATCGGCGCGCATGATGTCAGCCGTATATTGAGCAATATCCAGTCCCGTTTTGAATTTGTTTTGGGCTCTCATACGCGCCACGGATTCAGCGCTGATGGCATCCCAGGATTTACCTTGCGCCTCTTTCAGGGCCGATGCTTTTTTAATGTCGTCTCGATATTGTGACATGACTTTTTCTTTGGATAAGATAAGTGGTTTCATGAGATTTTCGATTCTTTAGAATATTGATGGCTGTGTGGTTCCTCTTCCAGGTCAAGCGGCCCCACATCCAAACCAAGTGGAGAGGCAAAAAGAAACCTTCCATCAAAAGCTCGCAAGAGCTGCTGATGAGAGGTTCAGTTGGAAGGAAGAGAGGTGAGTGGTTTCGCGAATTTGATGCCACAAAACCACTCAGGGAGAAATCTACGCGAGACTATCGAGGCAGCTCTTCTCTACGAAAGAACGTCGCCGAATAAAAATGTTCGCCATTGAAGAGTTCTTCGGACGCGCCATCATCATTGATCACTTCAAATTTGTGAGGAACCACACGGCCGCAAATTGCATATCCCTGCTTGCCAAGACCACGACGGTGAAACTCTTTAAGAGCCTGTCCGGGGCTGCGGGCGATAATGGTAATGCACTCGTTTTGCAAAGAGGAGGTTTGCGGGGTCGTGGTTTCCTGAAGTGTCATCTTGTCATTCCTTTAATTGACTTGCTTTGACATAACCTCATGCGCTTATCAGCTTTAGAGATCAGAACTGTTACTCACACGGCTTGTTGCCTGAATTAACATCATGTCTGTAAAATATTGACATCTGATGTAAAGAGCAAGATAATTCAGGTATAGCGCTTGTAAAGGTGTAAATAATTTACAGTCAATCCGGTCTGTTTTGTAAAGTTCGAAAATTATACATGTTGAATGTTTGATCATGCGCCTGTCGTGATCATCGCTTTGAGGAGAAGATATGGCAAATGTTTCGGCCCAACCCCGCATTGGCGGGAAGATCAGGCGCTTGCGTCGCCAGCGCAGCATGAACCAGTCTGACCTGGCCTCCGCCCTTGGTATTTCTCCCAGCTATCTCAATCTGATCGAGCATAATCGCCGCAATGTCACGGTGCCGCTTTTATTGAAACTGGCGGGCTATTTTGGGCTCGAAATTACGGATCTGTCCGAAGGCGACGAGGCTAGTGTGGCCAATGATCTAATGGAGTGTTTTGGTGACGATATTTTCGCAGATATCGATATCACCAATATGGATGTGCGCGATGTGGTGAGCTCAAACCCGGCCATCGCCAAGGCTTTGTTACATCTTTATGACAGCTTTCAGCGGTTGAAAAAAAATGGCGCAAGCAGTGAGAGTCCGAGTGAAGAAGAGGGTGAACAGCGGGGCTTGGCAAGCGAGCCGGTGTCGGATTTTTTACAGGCCAATTCCAATTTCTTTCCAAGTCTGGAAAAGGTCGCCACAAGGGTGCGCTCGGATTGCGCCCAATCTGATGAAGAGCGCATGCAGGGGTTGGTGACATTTTTGCTCAATGCGTTTGATGTTCACACCAGATTTGTCGGCCTGCCAAATCGTTTGGCGCGGCGCTTTGACCCCTCTAGTCGCAAGCTGGAGATTGCGCAAAACCTGTCGACCCAGAGCCGGGCGTTTCAAGTGGCCGTGCAAACTGCGTTGCTGGCTGGTGAGCATGAGATCAACGCGCTTGTCAGTGAGGGTAATTTCCCCAGCATGGATGCTCAAATTCTCGCCAAAACAGCGCTCGCCAATTATTGCGCTGGGGCGATCTTGATGCCATATGAGCAGATTTTATCGGCCGCAAAGAGCGTGCGATATGATGTTGATCTGTTATCGCAGCAGTTTTTTGTCAGCTTCGAGCAAACCTGTCATCGCCTCACCACCTTGCAAAAACCGGGCGCCAAAGGCTTGCCCTTTCATATGGTGCGCTCGGATATTGCCGGCAATATTTCCAAGCGCTTCTCTTTGTCCGGCATTCATATTCCGCGCCATTCTGGTGCCTGCCCACGCTGGAATGTCTATACGGCGTTTTTGCATCCCGGCAATATCAATGTGCAGATTTCCGAGATGCCTGACCGTAAGCGCTTCTTTTGCATCGCTCGTACCATTGTCAAAGGTGAAAACCGCTATGGCGCGCAGATGCGTCATTTGTCGATTGGTCTTGGTGTCGATATAGATTACGCCAAGCAGCTGGTTTATTCGGACGGCATTCAACTCGATGATGAGCGCAATGTTGTGCCCATTGGCATTTCATGTCGGGTTTGTCCGCGGCTCGAATGTTCCGAGCGCGCTTTTCCACCCGCTCACCATAAACTCAACCTTGATGCCAACAGGCGTGGTGCGTCCGCCTATATTTCCGCGTAATCGCTCAACTCAAATAATAATAACAATAATAAGGGGTCGTGATATGACACGAGAATTGACCGTTGAAGGTCTTACAATCAATCCAGAATTTGCCGCGTTCATCAAGGATGAGGCTTTGCCGGGCCTGCCGATTGACGAGCAGGAATTCTGGCAAGGGGTGGCGCAGATCGTCAATGACCTCACGCCGGTTAATAAGGCATTGCTGGAAGAGCGAGAGGCCCTGCAAACAAAAATTGATGCCTGGCATCTCTCACATAAAACCCAACCCATAGATGCCAATGCCTATCGAAGCTTTTTGCAAGAGATAGGCTATCTGGAAGTCGAGGGCGAAGATTTTACCGTCACGACAAAAAATGTGGATGTGGAGATTAGCGACATTGCCGGTCCCCAGCTCGTCGTGCCGGTGAGCAATGCCAGATACGCTTTGAATGCTGTCAATGCACGCTGGGGTAGTCTGTACGATGCACTATATGGCACCGACGCAATTCCTTATGATGGGCAAGCGCCCTCTGTTGACTATGCTCCAGAGCGGGGTGAAAAAGTGATCGCCTTTGGGCGGCGGTTTCTGGATCGCTCTTTTCCTCTAGCCTTGGGGTCGTACGCAGATGCGGTGTCGCTAACGATTGTCGATGGAGCGCTGGTGGTTGAATTGTCTGGGGGGCAAACAACCACTCTTGGCGAAAAGAAACAGCTCGCGGGTTATCGCGGAAGTTCTAAAAATCCTCGCGGTATTTTACTGCGCAATCACGGTTTGCATGTGGAAATCCGCATCGACCGGAACTCGTTGATTGGCAAGCAGGACCGTGCCGGTATCGCAGATCTGGTGGTTGAGGCCGCCCTTTCAACCATCATGGATTGTGAAGACAGCGTGGCTGTGGTGGATACCAGCGACAAAATTGGCGTTTATCGGAACTGGCTTGGCCTCATGAAGGGGGATCTATCGCAAACAGTCGAGAAAAAAAGCGAGATTATTACGCGAACGCTGAATGATGACCGCGTTTATCGAGGTTGCGAGGGGGGGCGCTTCACGCTGAGCGGGCGTGCTTTGATGCTGGTGCGCAATGTGGGACATCTGATGACCATTGATATTTTGCGTGAAGAGCACGGTCATCCGGTTTTTGAAGGGATCCTTGATGGCATCTTTACCAGCCTCATGGCGCTTCATGATCTGGATAGGCCGGGGGGCTTGCGAAATAGTCGGGCGGGATCGATCTATATCGTCAAGCCGAAGATGCACGGCCCTCGTGAAGCGGCTTTTACCGGTGAGCTATTTTCACGCATAGAGCAATTGCTCGAGCTAGAGCCCAATACCATCAAGATAGGCATTATGGATGAAGAGCGGCGCACAACGCTGAACCTGAAAGAATGTATTCGCGCGGTAAGCGAGCGCATATTTTTCATCAATACCGGATTTCTTGATCGCACTGGTGATGAGATTCATACCTCGATGGAAGCGGGGCCGATGGTGCGTAAAGGTGATATGAAAAGCTGCGAGTGGATAGCGGCGTATGAAGACTGGAATGTCGATGTGGGACTGGCTTGTGGCCTGCCGGGTCACGCGCAGATCGGCAAGGGCATGTGGGCCATGCCGGATTTGATGTCTGATATGCTGGAGCAAAAGGTTGCGCATCCAAAGGCTGGTGCCAATACCGCCTGGGTGCCCTCGCCAACAGCTGCGGTTTTGCATGCCTTGCATTATCATGAGGTGCTGGTCGCGGATCGCCAAGCCGCTCTGCAAGGGCAAACCCGCGCGACGCTTGATCAGCTGTTGGACATTCCTGTTGCGGCAAGCCCCTCATGGAGCGCCGACGAAATTGCGCTTGAGCTCGATAATAATGCGCAAGGTATTCTTGGCTATGTGTCGCGCTGGATTGATGCTGGCATTGGTTGTTCGAAAGTGCCGGATATTCATAATGTCGGATTGATGGAAGATCGCGCCACTTTGCGAATATCTTCGCAGCATATGGCCAATTGGCTGCATCATGGTATTTGCACGAGCGAGCAGATCATGGAAAGCATGGCGCGCATGGCGCGTGTGGTTGATCAGCAAAATGCCGGAGATGCGAGTTATCGGGCGCTTGTAAATCAAAAGAACGGGGCTGATGATTTCGAGGGTAGTCTCGCTTTTAAAGCCGCCTGCGATCTCGTTTTCAAGGGCTGCGAGCAGCCCAGCGGTTACACCGAACCCATTTTGCACACCATGCGCATAAAGGCAAAGCAAAGGGATTTATGTTGAGGTTCAGTTGCCATCTGATGGCAATTGTCAGCACACTATTTCGTTGCCTGAATATTGGGAATGGTCACGGTGAAGACGGCGCCATGCCCTTGCTTGGAGCTGACATCAATCGAGCCTTTCATGCGCGTGATGATCTGTTTGGAAATGGCCAGTCCAAGGCCAATGCCTTGTGCACTTGGCTGTTTGCGCTGATATTTTTTGAAGATGGCATTTTGATCGTCTGGAGCGATGCCGGGACCATTGTCGGAGATTATGGTACTGAAGCTGCCATTTTTGACCCTTGTATCGATAGAGACGCGCGGCTGTTTTTGATCGCTGAACTTGATGGCGTTGGACAAAATGTTGATATAGACCTGTTTCAGTCGGTCTGGGTCGGCGTGGGTTGACCAGCTGCTGGGGGTTGAGCGGTCGGTTAGCATGACATTTTTTTGCTGTACCAGGCCATCGAGGGAGGCAATGGCTTCCCGCAGGATCGTCGAGGGCTGGATGGCTTTGGCTTTCCAGGGGCCGTAATCATTTTCGAGCAGATTGATATCAAGGATCTCGTCGAGCAAGCGCGTCAGGCGCTGGCTTTCAGAGACGATGATTTTCAAGAACTGTTCATGTTTTTGCCCATCCAGATTGTCGGTGTCGAGCAGGATTTCCGAAAAACTGCGAATTGAGGTCATGGGGGTGCGCAGCTCATGGGAGACGTGGCTCAAAAAATCATCCTTGTGCCGGTCGATGCGTTTGAGTTGATCATTGGCGGCGCGCAGGCGGGCGGTGGTTTCTTCCAGTTGTTGCGACTTTTGCTCCAGCTGGTGCGAGTAAGCAATGACCTGCTGCGTCTCATCCAAAATCTCGATCATTTCATCAATGCCGATTTCTTCGCCCTCAATGACCCGTGAGACCATGATGCGCGCGGAGGCGGCGCCAATGCTGCCAGCCATTTGACGTTCAACGGCGGCGACAAGCGAGGCGTCGGGTTCTGGCAAGCCGGTGACCCCTTGTTTTTTTGAAAACTCTTGAAACAGTTTTTGTGTTGGGCCGGTGCCAAGAATGCGCTGGCTAAGGGCCACCAGTTCGCCAGAACGGACCGAGCGACCAGAAAGATGAACATCAGGAATGAACGGGGTTTTGAACGCATCGACAAACAGTGAGCCTTGCAATCGCTCCAGCGCGCCAGGCTTCAAGGTGAGGGAGATGAAAATATAAATACCGATATTGGCGCAATAGCTCCAGAACAAGGAGTGCACCAGAGGGTCCCATCCGGTCGCGCCAAATAAAGCCTCAGGGCGCAAGAATGCGATGCCATACAGGCCATTTTCGAGTGTGCCACTTATCAGTCCGGCATGCTCGAACACTGGTAAGAGGAGTGTAAAGGCCCAGACGATAAAGCCAGCGCTAAGGCCGGTAAAGGCACCAAGCTCCGTGCCGTTTTTCCAAAAGATACCGCCAATGATCACGGGTAGAAACTGCGCAGAGGCTGCAAATGCGATGAGACCGATGGAGGCCAGAGCGTCTGATCCTGTGCTGAAGCGATAATATATGTAGCCCAATATGAGGATTGCCGCGATGCTGATGCGCCGAATGGTCAGCAAGATACCGGTAAAATCCGCGCCTCGCTCCAGCTCTGTGTGACGAAGGCGCAGCAGCAGCGGCATGACAAGATGATTGGAAATCATGATTGACAAGGCCATGCTGGCGACGATCATCATGGAGGTTGCCGATGAGAAGCCGCCAATAAAGGCCAGCAGGGATAGCTCTTCATAGCCAAGGGCCATGGGAACGGTGAGCAAAAATTGATCGGGATTGGAGCCAGTGGGCAAAATGGTCAGACCCGCTACCGCGATGGGAATGACAAACAAGGAGATCAGCAACAGATATAAAGGGAACAGCCAGGAGGCTTTTTGCAGATTGCGCTCATTGGCAATTTCGACAACGGTGATTTGAAACTGACGCGGCAGGCAGATGATCGCCGAGGCCGACAGGATCAGCATGGTCAGCCAGCGCGGCCCGAACTGATCGGGAAATGAAAAGCGCTGCGACAAGGCGGGGTCGAGTGCAATCGCGGATAGCACATTGCCGCCGCCAGGCGCACGCACGCTGAACATGACAAAAATGCCCACGGCCAGAAAAGCGAACAGCTTGACCAGCGATTCTATGGCGATGGCCGCCACGACCCCATGGTGATGTTCTTCAACGCCAACGGTTCTGGTGCCAAACAGGACAAGAAAAATGCCCATGGAGGCAGCGACCCAAAAGCCTGTATCAGAATAAAAGTTGTGGGCGATACTGGACGCTGCTATCGGCAGGTTTGGACCTTGGGTGATGGTATTGAAGCTGGTGGCAACGGCTTTGAGCTGCAAGGCGATATAGGGGGTCGTGCCGATCACGGCCATGATGGTCACCAAAGCGGCCAGGCGGGCGCTCTTGCCATAGCGCGAGGAGATAAAATCGGCGATCGAGGTAATATGATGAGATTTGCTGATGCGCACCAGCTTGCGCAAAATAAACCACCAGCCAAAAAAAACGAGGGACGGGCCAATATAGATGGTCAAGAATTCAAGCCCGTTGCGTGCAGCAGATCCAACAGCACCATAGAATGTCCAGGAGGTGCAATAGACGGTCAGGGATAATGTGTAGATCAGGGGCGAGTTGATCAGTTTTGATTTGTTGCTGACGGCCAGCCGATTGACGAAGAAGGCCAGTAAGAACAATAGAGCAAGATAACTTGCCGAGGTGATGAGCACCAATCCTGAATTGAGCATGGCTTAGGCCTCATCGCGGGGAGTTGAGGCGCCGGGTGGTTGGTCGCTCTGGGGAGGACTGCGCAGAGCGCCAGGTTCATCGATTAGGTGCTCCGTTAGTTTTCTTGATGTCAAGATGAGCACGAACCACATGGTAAAAAGATAAACGGGAAGCACAGGGACGCCAAAAATCGTGGTGTCCGGGCGAAATAGAAACAGCACGGGCGGTGCAAACAGAAACAGTCCCACCCACGGCATCAAGGTGGCAAGATCTTTGACGCGACCTTTATCCATGCGAACTTCATGCTCCCTTTATTGCGTTTGCGGTATGCTTTGCAGCAGCTCTAGCACGCTTTGCACAACATTATTATTGGCATAGGGCTTGGTAATGAATTTATCGGCACCAAGTTCCATCACCCGGCGTCGATCATTTTCTTGACCCTTGGCGGATAGCACAAGCACTTTGATGTCTTTAAGCTCACTCTCGGAGCGCAAAATTTTGAGAACCTCAAAGCCGGTCAGATGCTCCATCATCAAGTCGAGCAGTAAAATATCGGGAGGGTTCTTGCGGAGCATGTCGAGGGTCTGGCGGCCATCCACGGCAACCGATACGTCCAGCCCTTCTTTTTCCAGTAAAAAACTGAGCGATTGCACAATATAGGGCTCGTCTTCTGCGATTAGTACAGTCTTGTGCATAGGTTGCCATTCCCCTGGGATGATCGGTTCAATCAGATTGAAGTTTAATTTAGCATGATTTGCGGGGTGCGTAAAAATCATTCCTTACAAGGTCCCTAATACTGACCCATGAGCCCGGTGCTGGCAGGAACTTCTTGCACAGGTGCGGCAGTGAATACCAAGAGGCGTAATGTGTTGGTCGCCGCGCCCCGCCAGCTGGTCTCCATAAAGAACCTGGTCAATATAGTGCACTTCACAGGCGATCATGATTGCATACATGCGGTCTGGTTCGCCATAAGCACCCACATGTTTGGAAACGGTGCGGGCAATATACAGATATTGCTCCCCTTCGGGCAGGGCGCCGATCTGGGTGCAGATTTGCCCCGGCGTTAAAAAGGCCCGGTAGGCAAGCAGTAAGGGGCAGGCACCATCGCCGCGCGGCAGGGGCAGATTGGGCAGGCTGTAGCGTTTGGAAATATTGCCCGCTGGATCAACGCGCAAAAAGGCAAAAGGTACGCCAGGAGCGTTAGGGCGTTTAAGGGTGGTGAAGCGATGACAGATCTGCTCGAAACTGCCGCCAAAAGTGCGGCGCAGCAACTGGATATCATAGCGCGTCTTTTCGCACGCCTCCAAAAACGGCTCATAAGGAAACAAAAAGGCGCTGGCCGCGTAGTTCAGCAGAGCGCGCAGGGCGCCTTGGTACACATCTCCCGTTAGATCGGCATTTTCGAGAATGCCTTGCAGTATATCGCCATATTCCAGCTCGATCAGATGTTGTGTCAGTTGAAAACGTGCCGACGCTTCTGGCAGCGTGTTGGCCAGATAAAGAGTGCGGCTTTTCTCTTCATACTGATATCGCGCGGCGGTGCCTGGTGTGGTGCGCGCCTGCGGTGATCGAAATTTTACCTGTGTGCCGTGTTTTGCCAAAAGATAATCGAACAGGGCATCGCTTAAGCGGTGGCCGGAATTCTCGATCCGGGCGCGCAGGCTGGTTGCCGCTTGTTCCAGCTCCTCGAAGTAATTGTGTCGATCGATCAGAAAATCATTGACCTGATCAGCCGGTGTTGAGGAGCGCAGTGATTTACCCGGTTCATTGATGAACTCAAACAGGGCTTTTGCAGTGCTGCCAAGTTTGCGGCTTTCTGAAGAGATCCCGGTCGCCATACTGTTGCGCACGTCATCTGGCAAGTCGGGCACCTCTTCAAGAATTTCGGAAAAAGAGCGGATCGAAGTGATGATATTCATGATCTGATGGGAGCTTTCTACCATATAGGGATCACGGTTGAGGCGCTGAGACATGGCCTCCAATGCCTCGCTTGAGGTTTGGTGGGTGCGGTAGAGTTTAAGGATTCCCTCAGCCCATCGGGGATGATTGGCAACAATATCCCGCGGTGCTTTAGGCTCCAACCGCGAATCACGAAACAAGGGCTCGGCTGCAAGGTTTTCGAGGTCGTGGATGAGGCGGGCGTCCTGAGGGGCCGAGAGGTGCTCTGGATCGATATCGAGGGCGCGGGTCAGCCTGGCGACAAGATCGGGGCCGATATTGCGCTTATTGTGCTCGATCAGGTTTAAATAGCTCACCGATATGCCGATTGAGTGGGCAAGGCTTGATTGGGTGATGCCCTTTTTCTTGCGAACAGAGCGAAGTCTGGGGCCAAGCGGGATCACGATTTTTTCCTCGATTCATCTCCTATTGATAGAAGGCGAATTCTTATCTGATTGAATTTGCAGCACATTAGCATGATTTTACAGTTTTACAAATTCACATTGATTGCCTGTGTAAGTTTTACAAAAAAATCGTGACTAAACAATAGTTTAAATATAATTTTACAAGTGTGCTGTTATCAGCTAGCGTTTCCAAAAAAGTAAACTGCGTCTTGTCGACGCATCGCGTTATGCCACATGGGCTTGCTAATCGGGTAGCCGGGGCTTTGTTCAAAAAAGAGTGTTTAACAAACCAGAGAGGACAGTTATGACAAAGAAAACGAGTAATATTGCTACAAGGCGTACGATCTTGAAGGCTGGTGCCGGACTGGGGGCATTTGCCCTGACAAGCGGCGTTGCTCCTATGAGCTTTATTCGCGGTGCTCATGCAGCAGACTATTGCAATGCACCAAAAGGAAAAACCGTCACGCTCGGCTTTAACGTGCCGCAGACCGGTGCTTATGCTGATGAGGGTGCTGATGAACTGCGCGCTTTCAAACTTGCCGTCAAACATTTGAACGGTGAAGGCGATGGCGGCATGCTCTCAACCTTCAAACCATCTGTCCTTAAGGGCAATGGCGTGCTTGGTAAAAAGGTTGCATACGTAACCGGTGATACTCAGACTAAATCACCAGCTGCTCGTGCTTCTGCCAAACGCATGATCGAAAAAGACAATGCTGTTATGATCTCTGGTGGCTCTTCATCTGGCGTGGCGATTGCCGTGCAGGGACTTTGCCAGGAAGCTGGCGTGATCTTTATGGCTGGTCTC
>JAJRQA010000245.1 GCA_024280475.1 Alphaproteobacteria bacterium | reverse complement strand
TTGGCACGCCCGCCTCATGTTCTTTCAACATCGCTACAATCTGGCTGTCCGATAACTTGGCTTTACGCATCCGTCGTCTCCTTCAATGGCGGGACGGACTCTACTATAAGTTGGAGGAGTTTTCGGGTCTCAGGTCACTGCAAGGGCTTGACATACGAAATGCCTTCGACATGGTCGATTCCCGTTCATACCCATGCGACCGGCAAATCTCATTGCCCTTAATTGCAACCGCTCTTCCGACTATATCGGCGCTTGTACCTTTGTACTTAAATTTGATAACGCGTGCTGCTCCTGAAGCAACGCATGAGAGCCTGCAATGATAGGTTTTGCCGGCCGGCGTACCATTGCCACCACCGCCGACCCCACCATTGGCCTCATTCCATACGCCTGTAAGAAAACGTATGGCATCCATAAACTGAGGCCGGGAAAATTTTTCCATGTTGTGCCGTATCAGTTTTTCCCGCCGACCTGGAACCGGATCTTTATCATATCCGGCCAACATCAGAACCTGTATTGCTTTGCGGTTCATTTCAATGATCCATTTTGCCATCGCATCCGGATTGGGCTCCTGGTGAAAGACCAGTATACCGTTATCGTAGACAGCCCAATCGTCATCCGGAATCAGGCCGAAATATGCAGAGTCGTGATGCGCAAAGTTCAGCTCCGTATGTAGCTGACGCAATTTTCCCTTATGGGTTTTCTTGCCATACTTCACCCAAATATTTCTACATTTGTCGACCTTGAACTCGCCCTTGTGATGGTAATAGCCACGCGGCACGTGTTCTTGATAGACCTTCATCTCTTGCAGTTTTTTCCTGACCGCGGAAAGCTGGCTGGCAGACATCGGGTTCGCGCAGGCGCTAGCTTCTACTGTAAACAGCATCAACGCAATAAGACTGAGATCAATTCTGATAATTAGCAACTCTTCATCAAATAATAACTCGCACGCAACCGCAGGTCATGATTGAGTATGCGATTGGGCACCACGTCCCATTCTTGATAACAGGCGTCACGACTCCTCCGATACCTTGTTATACGTATCGTATAATATTCAACATCACCGTTATCGTCATAGGATGCGCCCACTGGATCACCTGCCCAATCAGTCGCGCCAAACAAATTTCGACCTTTAATCATAGCTGTCCAGTTGCGACATGCCGTCCCAACGCGTGCCCCTTTTTCTTTTGATACCCAGGTGCACACTTGATGCCACTTGTAGTAGTCTCCGGCCCGCGCTGTTGAGGAGAACAACCCTATCAGTACTATCGCGCTTATCGCAAGTGCTTGCGATGCCACCCGATGGAAGCAGGCAAAATAGTCTGGAGCACGACCAAACCAAGTTTTTTTAACGCAGCTCACAGCAATTGACCCTGGCTCAAGTGGTCCATCATCCTGTGCGCAAGCATATGATGGCAGGCAGAACATAGCTGCGATAGTAAGAATTGAAGCAAGTCTATTCATATTGTGAGCACTCCACTTACGATTTATTTGATAGAGCAGCCAGCTTCTTGTAGTTTCTGAATGCATCTTGCATAGTCGCCACCACTGCGTCTGTTGCAAAGCATTGCCGGTAGAAGCCATCCCGACAGCGTTTTGCGCGCACAGGCGCCTCTATCTTGAGCAGCACGCCGTCTTATCTTTTCTCCAAGCGGCACAACTTCACGAAAATGCTGGGCCCGGCGACACCTGATATATCCAGCCGTATCACCACGGCTTGCATAGTGGTTGCATTCAGAAAAATTATAGGCTGTAGCGGGGCTGGAGAATGTAAGCGCTGCAAGCAAGGTGCAGGTTGATAAGATCATATGGTTTTGGATGATGTGATTGTATTTATATTTTACTGTCATAGGTTACGCTCATCGTGTCTGATAGGGTGGCGACCAGCGCAAGAACGCGCTGATCGCCGAGGGGGAAATTACCGCTGCCTCAATACTAACGACATTTATACTCCGCCAGTTGCTGCAAGTTCATGCCGCGCAATCCGACGGCGCCGAAGCCGCCCCACCATTGATTGTTGTGCCACCAATAGCGGGGCTTATGACCGTTGCTGCAATGGATACGGTAGATTTGCTCGCCAAATGAGCTTTTACCGTAACGCTCGATTTTGACTACGCCTGCCATGGCAACATGGGCAGTCAATACAGTGCCCAAAGCGAATGAAACTGCAAACAGTGTTGCACGCATAATATCGTCTCCTGTGGTCGTTGTTTTAGTCTGGGAGGCCCCTTGCTTGGGTCACCGCGCCAATGTCCTAAATGCAAATCGACGATAGATGAAGGGCCAATGAAAAAGCTTTCGTCTCAGTCCGGTAAATTGTCGCGAGAGTCCGGAACTCTGTGCCAGGCATGAAAATTAAGGTGGCTTTTCTCGTTCTACTTTTTTGTAGTGCGTTGGCGTGAAATTATATTTTTCTTTGAAGACGCGGCCAAGATAGGATGGATCGCGAAAACCGGCCTGATTGGCAACTTCTTTGACTGTATAACCTTGCCGCAAAAGGTCACGCGCCAGGGAAAGACGTAAGTTGCGCAAATAAAGCGTGAATGTAACGCCAAGCAATGCCTTGACCTGCCGTTGCAGGAGACGCACGCTGACACCGATCTCCGCAGCTATATGCTCGGAGGAAAGGTCCGGATCACTCAGCTTTTGCCGTGTCGCTGTAGCCAGCTTATCGAGAAACTGCTGATCACGCTGACGAAATATTTGCTTTGCAGCCAAACGACATCCTCCTCAGAAACTTGAGCCGGGTGTAAATTGGCTTACCCGGTTCAAAGTCTCATAGAGGTAGATGCGCTGGAGCGAAAAATGTCAGGGCAGAAGGAGTATTTTTTATTTGGCAGTGGTGGCGCGCGGCCTATCGGGGGCGCCCTCGCCAATGATCATGAAAGGGGCCCAAACGCGTGGATGGGAATTGTTGGGGTTGCTGGGGTCACGCATCAAGGCCAGCATGGAGCGGCGCAGCGCCTCAGCTCGGCCAATAGCTGGATCCTTGGCCAGCGCCTCAAATGCTCCGGTTGTCAGGCGGACCGCCGCACGCGATTCCACCGGCCAGTGGGAGACAAGCAGTGATCTGGCTCCAGCATAGAAGAATGCCCGCGCCAGCCCGGACAAGGCCTCGGCGTTGGGTGAGCCGTCACTTGCGGCCGTATTGCAGGCCGAGAGGATCACCCAGTCTGCGTCAAGTTTTAAAGTGGTGATCTCGGAAGCTGTCAGCAGGCCATCATCTTCTTTGGTCGCGGTTTTCGGCGGCGTGAAGACAAGTGCCGGCTCGGCCAGTCCGGTGATCTCGCCAGCGACCAGTCCATGGGTGGCAAAGGCGACGACCTTATATTTATCCAACCGGGTTGTCTTGACCTTGGATTCCGTTGAATTGGCACCGAGAAAAATCGAGTTACTTGTGGCGCCGAGCGATTGCGCGATGCGTTCAAGCTCAATAGCCGTATCAGGTAGCCTGGGAAGGGCATTGACCTTTTTAACATCGGCCCGCCTGCCTCGAAACAGGGTTGCAAAATCCACGGGACTTGATGCCATCTGACCTGGACTGCGACGACGTCTTGAGCCACCGCGAAGTGCTGGATCACCGAAACCGATAAATGGCTGGCGGTCATCGCGTGCCGACTTTCCAAATTCGCGTAACGCCCGCAGGCTCGAAACCGACGGCAGAACAGTGATGGCAAATTTCTTGATCAGCCAATCCACATTGGCATAGTCAGCAGGCGTTCGCACCGAATGCTCAGGCTTTTTGGTGACCAGGACAGAAAACGGTATGCTCTGCAGCGGCCCCGATGGCACGACGATCAGATGTTTGATGCCAATGAGTTCTTTTTCTATTTGACCGAATAATATGTTATATAGGGTGTTGCTGGCATGCGTATCAAATATCTTATCATTTCTCTCCATTCGAGCTCTAATGGGTGCGTCCAATTCACTATTTTCTATGTATCCGCGAGAGTTGTTGGATTTGGAAGATAGGCCAATGTTGAGGGATTTCCGCGCTTCTCCAATCAACTTCCTTAACGCTTCTGCCTTTACGTCCAACCTCCTCCAGCCAGCTGTACGTCTCGTGACGTACCAAACATATAGCCCATTCTCAAATGACACATGCCCAACCATTGCCTCACGATCACCTAGTACATCACGAAATTGTTTAAGCAGGTGTTTCTTGCTCGTGACAGGTTTGTTAGGCGCCTGGTTTTGGTTTGTGAGTAGTCTATCAATCTTCCTAATTTTTTTTTGCATTTCAGAAATTTTTTCTTCCAGCCTCTGTAAGTTGTCATTGCGCACGAAAGCTTTATTTTCCGTCGCCATTCGCAACCATTTTTTTCGCAAATCAGTGGCTAAGCGTTGATACTTTGCTTTTTCTCGCTGCAAAGCGCGTTGTTTCTCCGTGCCATCCAGCCATAATTGAGCTTGGAGTATGGCATCCGTTACCGTGTTAAAGCTGGACGTTTTTATGAAAGGGATCAGATCGCTGAGAGACTTATTGCTTTCCCAAGCGGATCGAAACGCCGCCTCCAAATTACCGCTAGTGTCAAATTGCAACGTATCCCTAGTCCTTGCGCTCCCCGCATAGCCTAAGTAGCCAAAAATAATGTTAGGCCATGATGCTAAATAGGAAAATGCCTTTTTTGCATTACCGCGTTCCAGCCAAATTTTACCCAATTCCGCTTCCACAACTGCAATTTCAAAAGGACGTTCATCCCGCGTTCCTCCTCGGAGCCAATCTAAATTCTTAGTCACGCAGGTCTCGTGCAAGACTTTGAAGTCGAGCTTCAACTTGGCCAAACAATTGAGTATTATTGCCATGCTGCGGGAAGGTCCGTTTCCTGGTCCCATTTCTAAAAACGATTTATGAGCATCATTGGCACAAAGCTATCCGCTTTAATCCGGTGAAAAATTGATTATATCCTGTTGAACCAGGAGAAAATCGACATGTGCATTTCACATCATGATGTTCTTTGGCGTAACTTTCCCAAAACAGCAATTGAATTCGAGACGCGGTTTCCCA
>JAJRQA010000008.1 GCA_024280475.1 Alphaproteobacteria bacterium | reverse complement strand
TTGAGAAAATCACCTCATTGCCCGCCAATGCGCCAAGCGGGATCTTCTTCACCTGGCGTGCAGGAAGGATCGGTTTATAGCCATGCAAACTTTAAGCGACATTGAAAAAAGCCTGATTAATGGCTGGCAAAAAGGTTTTCCGTTGACCAAGCGTCCCTTTGCAAAAATTGCGCAAGATCAGCATATCAGCGAAGCCCAGGTTATTGAGCTGTTGGCGTCCCTGAAAGAGCGTGGATTATTGAGCCGGGTCGGGGCCGTTGTGCGCCCCAATACGGTGGGCGTGAGTTCGTTGGTGGCAATGTGTATCGAACCAGATGAGCTTGATTATGTCGCTGGCATCGTTTGCGCCGAACCTCATGTCAATCACAATTACGAACGCGAAAATGATCTCAATCTTTGGTTCGTGGTCGCTGCGCCAAGCCTTGAGGAACTGGATGCGATCCTGGCGCGGATCGAAAAAAGGTCGGGATATAAAACCATCAAACTGCCTCTCACAAAGGCCTATCACATAGATTTGGGGTTTAGGATATGAACAAGCTTTTAGAACGGTATGCGAGCCAGCGCGATATACAGGTTCTGGCGGCCATTGAAGAAGGACTGCCTTTGTGTGAGCGCCCGTTTGCAAAGGTTGGTGAGCAACTTGGCATGAGCGAAGACGATGTGATTTCTCGTCTGGCACGGATGAAAGCCTGCGGTATTATACGCCGCTTTGGTCTTGGGTTGCAGCATCGCCCTCTTGGCTATCGCGCCAATGCCATGTTGGTTTTTGATGTGCCAGAAGAGCGGCTTGATGCGGTAGCACGCGCTATCGTCGCTCATGATTTCGTGACGCTTTGCTATTGCCGTGAACGTCATTTGCCGCAATGGCAGTATAATCTTTACTGCATGATCCACGGGCGTGATCGACAGATTGTCGAGCACCAGATCATTGATCTGAAAGACAACGCGCAGCTATTGGATTTTGCCAGTCAAACGCTTTTCTCAATGCGCCGTTTCAAGCAGACCGGTGCGCGTTTTTCACCTGCCTCGCATTCTGCAATGGTGAAGCTATGAACCAGAATGTTGAACTCGCAAAAATTGATCGCTCGATCATCAATAGCCTGCAAGGCGGCTTTCCGGTCTGCGACGAACCATATGCTCAGGTTGCGGCCTCGCTTGGCATTTCGCAAAGTAAACTTATTGCCCGCCTTGCCAAGCTTTTGGATGATGGATTGTTGAGCCGCTTTGGGCCGTTATATAATCCAGAGCGTCTTGGCGGTGCGGTCACATTGGCAGCGCTCAAAGTGCCGCAAGAGCGCTTTGATGAGGTCAGCGAACTGGTCAATCAACATAGGGAAGTGGCGCATAATTATGCCCGTTCCCACGTCCTCAACATGTGGTTTGTCATCGCGACAGAAAACCCAGAGCAGATTGATGAAATCATCGCACGCATCGAAGCGCAAACAGGGCTTCATGTGTATAATTTTCCCAAGCGCAAAGAGTATTTCATTGGCTTGAGGTTTGATCTATGACGCAAATACAAAAACTGCGTTATCGGATTGATGCCACAGACCGGTTGATCATCACGGCCACCCAGGACGGGCTGCCACTGGTACCGCGTCCCTATGATGAAATCGCCCGGCAAACGGGACTTGAATCCCAGCTGGTCAAACAAAGAATGAGCGCCATGCTGGAGCGGCGTATCATACGGCGCATGGGGGTTGTGCCCAACCATTACCATCTTGGTTTTACGGCCAATGGTATGTCGGTATGGGACGTGGACGAGGCCCAAATGGACAGCATTGGCGCTTTGGTCGGGGGTCTCGACTATGTCAGCCATTGCTATCAAAGACCCAAAAACCTGCCGCTCTGGCCGTATAATTTCTTTGCAATGGTGCATGCTCGCTCCCGCCCTGAAGTCGAAGAAAAGGTTGCGCAGATTGCCGATCTGGTGGGAGAGGCAAGCCACTCCCATAGCATTTTATATTCTTCGAAAATTCTCAAGAAAACCGGCATCCGGCTCAAAGCGCAAAGGGATGAGAAATGTTCCGATTAAGTCAGTTCATGAGCGAGATCATCAATCCAACGCCCCTTAAACCAGCGCGTCAGGCTCTGGGGCCAGTGGTTATCTGGAACTTGATCCGGCGCTGTAATCTCAAATGCAAGCACTGTTATTCGATCTCGGCAGATGTTGATTTCCCTGGCGAGCTGTCGACGACTGAAATCTTCGATGTGATGGATGATCTCAAGAGGTTTCATGTTCCCGTGCTCATTTTATCTGGCGGTGAACCTTTGTTGCGGCCTGATATTTTTGACATTTCTGCGCGTGCCAAAGCGAAGGGGTTTTACGTCGGGCTCTCCAGCAATGGGGCCTTGATCAATGAGAGCAATATCGAGCAGATCGCCGCCATTGGTTATGATTATCTGGGTGTCAGCCTTGATGGGATTGGCGCGGTCAATGATACTTTTCGTGGCAAGCAGGGGGCGTTTGACGATGCTCTTAATGGTATTCGGCTGGCTCTTTCCAAAGACATCAAGGTTGGCATGCGCTTCACCGCGACGATGGATAATATTCACCAGCTGCCCGATATGCTGGCGCTGATGGAGCGTGAAAAGATCGACAAGTTTTATCTCTCGCACCTTTCTTATGCCGGGCGGGGCAATAAAAACCGAACAGACGATGCGCAACATAGCACAACCAGAAACATGATGGATCAGCTATTTAAGGTTGCCTATCAAGATGCGCTGGATGGCGGTGGCAAGGAATTTGTCACTGGTAATAATGATGCGGACGGGGTTTATTTGCTGCAATGGGTGCAAAAACATTTCCCGCGATCTACGGACCATATACGTGCCAAGCTTGTGCAATGGGGCGGTAACTCTACGGGCGTCAATATCGCCAATATCGATAATCTGGGGGATGTGCATCCAGATACCATGTGGTGGCACTATAAAGTCGGCAATGTCATCGAGCGACCCTTTGGTGAAATCTGGAGCGATTTGAGCGATCCGGTGATGGCAGGTCTCAAACAAAAACCGCGCCAGATAAAGGGCCGCTGCAGTGAGTGTGTGCATTTTGATATTTGCGGTGGCAATACAAGGGTGCGCGCCATGCAGCTGACCGGTGACCCCTGGGCCGAAGATCCAGCCTGCTATTTAAGCAATCATGAAATCGGTGTGAGCGAGAGCGTTGACCGCCTTAAAGTGACGACATTTAGAGGAGCCAAACATGCCCCAGCTCTCTCAATTGATTAGGATATTATTGGTCAGTGTTTTTGCATTTGCGACAATCATGGAGTTTGCCCTTGCTGATGCCTCTAAGGTGAAAGCAGAACCAAAGATAAAAGCTTATCAAGAAAAATTTGCGCGCTATCTGGCGCATTGTGCGTCTTGTCATGGCGCTGACCGATTGGGTGTCACAGGCCCAGCTTTACTGCCCGATAATCTCAAGCGATTGCGCAAAGCCAAAGCCGTTCGCATCATCACCGAGGGTGCGGTGGCGACGCAGATGACCGGATTCGAAGACAAATTGACAACCAAACAAATCGCCGGACTGGTTGATTTTATCTATACGCCATTGACCAAAATACCGGATTGGGGGCGTGCGCAAATTGACAAAAGCCGTAAGCTGACGCCGGCCAAGCCGACCGACAAACCTTTGTTCAAGGCCGATCCGCTTAATCTGTTTATCGTGGTGGAAAGTGGCGACCATCATGTGAGTGTATTGGACGGGGACAAGTTTGAACCCATTGCCCGCTTCAAGAGCCATTTTGCCTTGCATGGCGGCCCCAAATTCACTCCCGATGGTCGCTATGTTTTTTTCGCCTCCCGCGATGGCTGGGTCACAAAATACGACCTTTATACCTTGCAGGTCGTGGCAGATATAAGGGCTGGCATCAATACGCGCAATATCGCCATCTCAGCGGATGGAAAATATGTGGCCGTTGCCAATTACCTGCCCCATAGTCTGGTCATTTTGAATGCGGGTGATTTCTCGATTGCGAAAATTTTTGATGTGCGAGATCGCTGGAAGAAATCCTCGCGCGTCAGTGCTGTCTATCAGGCTCGCCCGCGCAACAGCTTTATCGCAGCGTTGAAAGATGTGCCCGAAATCTGGGAAATCGCCACTGATCCAAATGCCCCTGATACTCAAGAAGGGTTCGTGCATAGCCATGAAGCTGGCATGACAGAACATCTGACGTCAAGCAGCGGGCTGTTTTCCTTGCGGCGCATTGAGGTGAAGCAGCCTCTGGATGATTTTTTCTTTGATCAGTCCTATCGTCATCTTCTTGGCTCCTCTCGAGATGGCAAGCACGCCAGCGTCGTGCATCTTGATACCAAGCAGACCATCGCTGGAATTGCCTTGCCCAGCCTGCCGCATATGGGATCGGGGATTACCTTTGATTATCAAGGCAAACGCGTCATGGCGACCCCCCATCTGCGCGAGGGGAAAATCAGCGTCATTGATATGAGCAGCTGGAAAGTCATCAAGACCATCGACACCAAGGGACCGGGTTTTTTCATGCGTAGCCACAAAAATTCTCCCTATGCCTGGGCGGGAGTATTTTTTGGGCCCAATCGAGATCTTGTGCATATCATCGACAAGAAAACATTGTCGATTGTCAAAACGCTCAGACCTGTGCCTGGCAAGACGGCGGCACATGTGGAGTTTGACAAAACCGGCGCGCATGCCGTGTTGAGCATCTGGGACAAGAACGGTGCGATCATCGTCTATGATGCCAAGACACTGAAAGAGGTCAAACGTCTCAAAATGTCAAAACCCTCAGGCAAATATAATGTTTACAACAAAATAAATTTTGAGGAAGGCACCTCTCACTAGCACAGGGGCTACTATCTCCAGCGACCAACAACTCGTTCGCAAGAGCAAGGTGCTCATAGCCATGCCTTGGATATGGCAGTCATATGGTGCTGGAAGGGATGTGTTTGCATTAAAGATCCAGATGCGGTCGGGGCAGTGCGAGCTTTGATATAGCGGAACTTGTAAAAAGCCTCTGGATTAGTAGGCAGCTTGTTTGGTAAAACGAAAACATTGCTATGGGCGGGCTGGAAATAGTCTCCAGATTATTGAAAGACAGCCAGATTATCGAAAGACAGGATATCTCGTGAAAATTGAAAGAGTGGACCATTTTGTACTTACGGTGGCGAGGATTGATAAAACCTGTGAGTTCTATCATCGTGTACTTGGCATGCAGGTTGTGGTCTTTGGTGATAATCGCAAAGCCCTGACATTTGGTGCTCAAAAGATCAATCTTCATGAAGCTGGCAATGAGTTTGAACCAAAAGCCTTTGCACCAACCACCGGCTCTGGCGATTTTTGCTTGATTACCAATGAGCCTATCGACGCGGTGGTAAATCATATGAGCGCTTGCAGTGTAAAAATTGAGGAAGGCCCTATCTCCCGAACGGGGGCGACCGGCGCGATCACTTCAGTTTATATAAGAGATCCCGATGAGAACCTGATAGAGATATCGAACTATGATGAGGGCGTTTAAGAGCGGGTTGCTCAAAGGCGCCTGGTCCGCAACCATAAAATTAGAGCTGTTTAATGCCTGACGAAAACCAGAACGGATCTCCTGCGGTGCTATATTCTTTTCGCCGCTGCCCCTATGCGATGAGGGCGCGCCTTGCGATACAGGCATCTGGTTTTGAATGCGAATTGCGCGAAATTGTGCTGCGTGACAAGGCCCCAGAATTATTGGCAGCCTCTCCCAAGGGAACCGTGCCCGTGCTGGTTTTGCCAGATGGCGGTGTGCTGGAAGAAAGCCTTGAAATCATTGCGCATGTGCTGGGCAAGAACGACCCTTGTCATTGGCTGCCAGATGAGCGTGAAGCAGCGGATGTCAAAATCTTGATTGAAGAGAATGATGGTCCGTTTAAAGCCCATCTCGATCGGACCAAATATGCCAATCGCTTTCTGGCTATTGGCGAGCAAGTGGACATCAATGCTGAGCGTATGGGAGCCATGAGTTTTATAGATAAGCTTGATCAGATACTGTCAGGACAATCTTTTCTTGGCGGCACCTCGCTCAATCTTGCTGACATGGCGATTTTGCCATTTGTGCGCCAGTTTGCCCATATTGATATTGCATGGTTTCGCGCCCAGCCTGTTGAACATGTGATTTGTTGGCTTGATGGTTTTTTAAACGGTGAGCAGTTCAAATCCATCATGAGCAAATATCAAAAATGGGAACAGGGCCAGTCGCCTATCGCGTTTCCTCCAAAACAATTATGTGGCTGATTTGCATCTTTTCATTATCAATCTGGTCAGTTTGCAGCCAGACAGGCTCTATTTCACTGTGACAAGCCCCGAACTCTGCACCAGAGCTTGCGCCAGAACGTCGTTGCGATGATACTCAAATTATAAACCGGTTTCCTGCGTGGACCAATGTCTTTTGACATATGGGAGCCATAGACTAACTTCTTTCGGGGGGAGACAATGGGTGTGCGTAACCAACTTGTTTTTGAGATGACGGATTTTTCAGTCCGCAACTCGCAAAAATTAAAAATTCTATCGTTTGTGACGGTCTTCGTGTCAGCGTTGATCGTTATCGGATATCCGCTAAACACCTCTGTTGAGGGCATGTATTCGCAGCAGATACCGATCTATTTTCTTGCTTTTGTTTTCATCTTTCTGGTCTCTTTAATGGGAGAATATGCAGCCGTATGGCTCCATGATGAAAAGCTGGTTCACATCTGTCTTTGCGCCTGCAATGCCATGGTCATCGGACTGGCATTATATGAGCTGTTCGTGTTTTACAGTTTTGGCTCCCATAGTCTGACTGGAGGGGAACGGCCTTTTTCGATTAGCTCGATGATTGCTCAGTGGCTTTCTTAGGTTTTATCCAAATCGCCTATATTTCGACTAATCGCGATATTGAGTTATGGCCGAAATGTAGCGGCGTTTATACGCGCTCCAATATGATGGCAATGCCTTGTCCAACGCCGATACACATGGTGCATAAGGCATAGCGCCCTTTGCTGCGTTGCAATTGATAACTGGCGGTGGTGACAAGGCGCGCACCGCTCATGCCTAGCGGATGACCAAGGGCAATAGCGCCGCCATTGGGGTTCACATGGGCGGCATCATCGCTCAATCCCAGATCGCGCAAGACGCCAAGTGCTTGCACGGCAAAGGCTTCGTTTAGTTCAATCACATCCATATCGTTGAGCGTCAACTTTGCGAGTTTCAAAGCCTTGCGCGTGGCGGGTGCCGGTCCCATGCCCATGATGCGAGGTTCAACGCCAGCGCAGGCCATTGTGACAATGCGGGCTATCGGGGTCAGTTCATATTGTTTGGCCGCATCCATAGAGGCGATGAGCAAGGCGCAGGCCCCATCATTTATGCCAGAAGCATTGCCAGCGGTGACTGTGCCACCATCGCGAAAAGGGGTTTTCAATTTGGCAAGTTTTTCAAGGGTTGTGTCAGCGCGGGGATATTCGTCCCTATCAAAAATAACGTCATCGTCTTTGTGGCGGGGGATCGTCACCGATGTGATTTCATCTGCAAACAAACCAGCTTTTTGAGCATCGGTTGTGCGGGTCTGCGAACGGGCGGCAAAGCCATCTTGGTCGGCGCGTGAGATGTTGAAATCTTGCGCGATATTTTCGGCTGTTTGCGGCATGCTGTGCGTGCCAAATTGCTCCTTCATCAATGGATTGATAAAACGCCATCCCATGGTGGTGTCATAGAGTTCGCTTGTGCGGCTGAAAGCTTGCGCAGCTTTTGGCATGACAAAGGGCGCGCGCGACATGTTTTCGACGCCGCCAGCAATGATCAGCTCGGCTTCTCCCGTTTTGATCGCGCGGGCGCCGGACCCCACCGCATCCATGCCAGATCCACACAAGCGATTGATGGTCATCCCCGGTGTGCTCATTGGCAGGCCCGCCAACAGCAATGACATGCGCGCCACATTGCGATTGTCTTCCCCGGCCTGATTAGCACAGCCATATATCACATCATCAATCTGCGACCAGTCAATGGTTGGATTGCGCGTCATCAGGGCTTTCATGGGAACAGCGCCAAGATCATCGGTACGAATAGAAGACAAGGAGCCGCCATAGCGCCCGATGGGGGTGCGAATGGCATCACATATGAAGGCCTGTGTCATGAGTGTGGCTCCAGTAGCATTGGTTTGATCGACAAAAGGCACGCGTGCATGGTCTCGCATAGCTGATCTATTTGTGCTTGCCCCATGGGTGTGGACAGGGCCATAGCGCCGGTATGGATCATCATGATGCCGCGCTCATAAAGCAACTCAATGAGCGTGCTCATTATCTCAAGCTCAGCTGGTGATAGATGCGCCTCGCGGTAGTTTCGCGGGGCTTGAGGTTTGAGATGCAGGCGCGCCAAGGAGCCTGTGCCGGTGACGCTGGCGGGGACATCGGCCAGCTTGATGACTTGTGCAAGAGCTTCTCGCAGCATGTCCCCCAATAGGTTCAGCTCGATCACCGCTTGCTCATCAAAATGGCGCATGGCGACAAGTCCGGCGGTCATGGTGACGGGATTGGCGGAAAAAGTGCCTGAATGAGGCAGGCGCACTCCTTGCTCACTATTGGTGAATACCTGCATGACCTCGCGCCGACCGGCCAGCGCGCCAACGGGAAAGCCGCCACCGATCATCTTGCCCATTGAGGTGAGGTCAGGCGCGATATCGAACCGCTCTTGCATGCCGCCAACCTGGCTGCGAAAGGTGATGACCTCGTCAAACATCAATAGGGCACCATTAGCGCGCGCCCATTTGCCAAGCGCTTTCACAAAATCACCATGGACGCCAACCATGCCGACCCGGTGCGGGATCGGGTCGATGAGAATGCAGGCAATCTCATCGGCAACCTTGTCAAGAATTGTAATGGCATTTTCCGGGTCGTTGAAGGGCAGGATGACCATTTCATCTGTGATACTTGGGGGGGTGCCTTGCGCGAGGGGGACGGCATTTGGCTGCTCGATGGTGCCCCAGTTTTGCGGGCCAGGAGCCTGCGAAACTTCGGCATAATCATAGGCCCCGTGATAACAGCCTTCAACTTTGGCAATGCGGGTGCGCCCGGTGTAGGCTCTTGCCGCTTTCATGCCCGCCATCACGGCTTCGGTCCCTGAATTGACAAAGCGGATCTGATCGAAGTTTTTTGAACGGCCACACAAATGTTCGGCGTATCGCACTTCGACCTCACTAGTCATGGTGAAGGCGGTGCCTCGTTGCAATTGGGCGCTAATGGACTCAATGATGGGGGCATAGGCATGGCCATGAATATGAGAGGCCATATTATTGGCGAAATCGAGCCGCTCCACGCCATCGACATCGGTGACCACGCATCCTTTTCCGTGGCTGACATAAAGGGGATGACCTTCTCGGAGCAAGGTATTGCGGCTGACCCCGCCCGGCATGACGACCTTGGCCCGCTCGAACAAGGCGGCACTTATGGGGCTAGTTGGTTTCGCCATCTCACTGCTCCAGCTTTTGTGGCATAAGGGGCGCATCGGTGCGATCCGCGACTTGTTGAAAGGTAATGCCGGGGGCCAGTTGGCTTAGTTGAAACCCTTTGGATGTCACATCAATAATCGCCAGATTGCTATAGATTTTCGTCACGACCTGCTTGCCGGTAAGGGGATAGGTACATTGCTCGACAAGTTTTGGAGTGCCATCTTTTGTCGTGTGCTGGGTGATGACAAAAATGGTTTTGACACCGGCGATGAGATCCATCGCGCCTCCCACAGCTGGAATGGCGTCAGGCGCCCCCGTTGACCAGTTGGCAAGATCACCATGTTGCGATACCTGCATGGCACCCAGTACGCAGACATCAATATGTCCGCCCCTGATCATTGCGAAGCTGTCACCGTGATGAAAGAAGCTGGCACCAGGATTTGTGGTCACTGGTTTTTTGCCTGCATTGATCAATTCTGGATCTTCGTCGCCAGGCTGTGGCGCTGGCCCCATCCCCAGCAGACCATTTTCTGTGTGATAGATAAATTCACGTCCCTTAGGCACATATTTGGCCACCAGTTCCGGCATGCCAATACCCAGATTGACATAGGATTGATCGGGAATGTCGCTGGCTGCAAATTGCGCCATCTGCTCGCGGCTCCAGCCTGTCAATTGCGGTTTGCTCATGGATAATGCTCGTTTTGTGCGATCATTTGTGCCTCGATCAGTGGATCGCTAACCTCAACGATCCGGTCAACAAAGATATTTGGGGTGATCACATGCTCGGGGTCGATGTGACCAACCGCCACGATGTTGCGCGCTTGCACGATGGTGAGTTTTGCCGCCATGCACATCAGCGGATTGAAATTGCGAGCCGTTTTATTGTAAGTCAGATTGCCGGTTGGATCTGCGCGCTCGCATTTAATGAGCGCAAAATCAGCTTTCAATCCATATTCCAGCACATAGTCGCGCCCCTCAATCGTGCGGGTTTCTTTGCCTGTCGCCAGTTGGGTCCCGACCGTCGTAGCCGTGTAAAAGGCGGGTATTCCGGCACCGCCTGCGCGAATACGTTCAGCTAGTGTGCCTTGGGGAACCAGCTCCAGTTCAATTTTGCCAGCTCGATAAAGCTTTGGAAAAATCTTCGAGTGGCTGGAGCGCGGATAGGAACAGATCATTTTTTTGACCTGACCATTGCCGATCAATGCCGCCAGTCCGATCTCTCCATTGCCGGTATTATTGTTGATGATGGTGAGGTCTTTGGCTCCTTGGTCGATCAAGGCGTGAATAAGTTCGGTGGGGCTGCCAGCTTCCCCAAACCCGCCGATCATCACATGAGCGCTGTCAGGAATATCAGCGACCGCGTCAGCTGTTGATTTGACTTGTTTATTGATCATCAAAGCGCCTTTGGGATCTCTATTCAGCCGTAGCGAGCTTGATGCCATACATTGAAAACAGCTCCGCCTCATCATAGATCACCCGGTCATCATAGCCGCTGAACCAGATGGCGTCGGGGTTGCGACCAACAATGGTGACTTTGCAGCGATCGGGTGCATCGGCGGCCGAGCGTAAAAGCTTGAAGATCACCACACCGTCTTCGCCGCCTGGTACGCCGTGCATTGGTTTATTGGTGACAGCAGCGACTTCAGTTTTGCCCTTGTAGTGAGTGATCGATAGTCGCGCATGAGCTTCAACACCAGACAGACCTTTTTGGCTCTCGTTCAAGACATGCCAGGCCTCCTCAATGGGCACATTGAACGCCTTGTGGCCGACAATATCGCGACCGCAAAAGAAGTAATGATTTTCGATACCATTGCGTTTCAGCTCGCGCTGCATGATGCGCAAGGCGTCCGGGTCATTATTGATATCTTTGATAATGGGTGATTGATTCTCAATATTGATCCAGTTGCGCGATCCCAATTGTTTGACCGCTTCTTGCGTGCTTTTTATCCATTCAAGGCCGCCTTGGGGATGATCCACATAGGATCCATCGGGCATCTTCTTTAAAAATTCATCCGGGTGATTGAAGTGCACCATCATGCGCAAGTTGACGTGGGGATAGGCGGTGTGAAAATTGTCGAGCATATCGAAGAAAGAGGCATCAAAGCGCTGCGGGAAAAAGGCCAGCTCTTTGGTGCCGATGCGAATAGCATCGATACCAGCTTGCGCAAGTGCGCCAAGCCATTGCGCGAGGTTCTTGTTGCCAAGCACCATCGGATCACCGCCTGACATTAATATTTCACGTAATCTTTCGCGGCCCGTCTGCGGGTGGCGTCCATCATTTTGGGCAACCAGTTTGTTATGCTCAACGATATAGGCGACGATCTCGCTGATCTGCGCGAGCCCCTTGGGGGAGGATGTGCCATCCTCTCGTTCGATTTCCTTTTTGGCGATCAGTTCTTCGCGATAACAAAAACGGCAATGGGCGGAGCAGGTCGAGGCCACATAGATCAGGCCCAGCTCATATTTATGTATCAGCCCTTCTACCGGGCTATAGGTCATTTGCTTGCCGGGGTCCTGGGCTCCATCAAGATCAAAGGTCTCATTGGGCGTTGCTTTGATCAAGGTTTGCATGGCCGGGCTGGATTGGGCCTGCTCGAAATAATGACGGGTGATTTTAACGGGCATGCGGGCCTGAATATCGCGCTCGCTGCCATCGAGTTCGGTAATGGCTTGCAGCTCGTCGCGGGAGTAAAAGCCTTGCATGTCCTGAGGGACCGACCCATCCATGAATTTTTTGAGACCAGTGATGATCTGGCGATCATATTTGGCGTTTTCGACTTGTGCGAGAAAGGCGCGTTCGCGATCACTGGGGATATGTTTTGCAGCCTTGGCCATTTTTTGCTCCAGAGAATTTTCAAAACAGCTTCAATCATTTGAAAAATAAAGTAAAGCGCCTTTCGTCCCGTGTATCAGCGGGTTGACGGTTTATAAAACCTCTTGACAGGGGTTGGTTTTTATATAACCATTAAGTTATGGAACAAAAGAGTTATACAAATTCCCCTGCAAATCTGGATGCAATCTTTGCGGCGCTGGCTGATCCAACGCGCCGCGCGATCCTGTCGCGTTTGTGTGATGGCGAGGCATCGGTCAAGGACATTGCAGAACCATTTGACATGAGCCAGCCAGCGGTTTCCCGGCATTTAAAAGTGCTGGAGCGGGCGGGGTTGATTTCGCGCGGCGTCGATGAGCAGCGCCGACCAGCGAAACTGAGAGCCGGCAATATGGCGCTTGCCGTCAATTGGCTTGAGGAATTTCGGGTTTTTTGGGGGGCAAGCTTTGACCAGCTGGATGATGTCCTTATTGCATTAAAACGAGCCAATAAAAAGGAACAGGGACATGACTAAACTACCAGAATACACTTTAGATCGTTTGTTTGATGCGCCGCGTGAGCTGGTTTGGCGGGCCTGGACGGATCCTGATATATTGCAAAAGTGGTATGGACCTGGCGCTGAAACAATCATCCACAAATTTGATCTGGAGCCCGGCGGTTTGTGGCTCAACGAAATGAAATGGGGCGAAAAATCTCATTTTCAAAAAGTTGTTTTCAAGGAAGTTACGCCGCCTTCCAGACTAATCTGGCATCATCATTCTTCAACAGATGCCGATTGGCAAGATGCCCCCAATCCGATGATGCCGTCATGGCCTGCGCTGCTGCTGACGACGGTGACGTTTACGCAAGCGGGCGAACAGACAAATGTGCGCCTGTCCCAAATACCGCTTGATGCTACAGATGAGCAGATTGCCGGATTCGCAGCCTCCATGGCTGGTATGAGCAAAGGCTGGGGTTCCGGTTATGCCATCATCGATGAATTGCTCAAGGAGATGTAGGCGCAAGGCCGGGGAAAATCACTTTTCTCTCTAGCTATGGGCCGTGATGATATGGATCGTCACGGTCGCGACCAAAAAGAAAAATAAAGGCAGATGAACATTGTGCCAAAGGGAAAACAACCGCAGATAAATGCGGTAGGATGAGGCCTTGTCGAGCGCTGAGAAATAAGAGTTCAGATAATCTTGCGCATATTTAATGCGGGCACGTTTTTCGGTGCGGCTCCAGCCACATTGGCTGGCGCGGGCCGCAATGATCTTTCTGGCATGGCGTTTCAGTCTGGCCTGCGCGTGCCTTGTTTGCGAGCGCCTCAACAAGATCGACCACAGGTTGGAAGCGAGCCCGTGCACGGGTTTGGATTGCTTCAACTCATATTTTTGCATCTGCGACGCAATTTGCGGCATGCCTTGCAGGTCGGCACCAAAAACCCGTTTGAAAGTGCTGGCATCATTGATAATGTCGCGCACCTCGACACGCTGCCCATGCAGCCCCTTATATAATTTTCCATATAGATATCGCCCTATAAGGCCGCTTGAGGCCACCATTAGCATGGCCAGCAGAGCGATGGTGCTGGAGATAGAACCAAAAGTGAAATTGGCGTGGTAAATAATCAGCAAAGGGCCGATGATGCCGGCAATCAGATGCAGGCGGAACCAGAAGGTCACGGGGCCGATGTGGCGCATCAAATGCAGACGCCTGCGCAAGGGATAAACCAGCAATAACAGCATCAGTCCGCCCCCCACAATGCCGAGCCAATAGCCTGGGCCTGTTTGCGGGTTGATCCATCCTTGTTCTTTTTTAAGCCACCCGATGATTGCAAACGCCGTGATCAACAGGGCGAATATAATGGCTCTGAAACTGGGATAATATCTGGCACGTTCAGGGCGGCGTGTTTGTGTAAATATACGTGCTCTTTGTTGCTGTGGCGGCTCGTTATTAGCGCTTGGAGGTAGCACCGGCTGCTCTGCGGGTTGATAGAAAGAGACCGCTTGCATGGTCTTGGGGGTAGGGGCGATCGTGGGGGTAAACGCATGACGATAATTCATCGCAAAGAACACCAGACTTCACACAAAGTGAATTTGTAAATGACACCCCCGAAATTTACATCCCCTCAATCATCAGCTTCAACTCGAAGTCGGCAAGATTATGGCGGGGCAACAATCGTCACGGTATTTATGCCATGTGTGAATTATTGAAGACACAGGTCGAGCGGAACGTGCTAAATATTGTCCTGTGACGTTTTTTGAAAAATAATTCGAATAAATTTAAAGGCCCGGTTGTTATCTATATATCTGCGTCAGGTCTGGCTGCAAAAGCTGACCCAGAACAGATGAGGCGGAGTGATCCGCGCAATGAATTCAACCGCAATACACGCACAAGGAAACCAATCGATGACAAAGATAAATGACAAGACCGCACAAGGATCAGGCAAATCGGCTGAGCTGACACGGCGCGGCTTTCTCGATCGCATCATGTTGACCGCAGCAGGTGGTGCCGCATTGATCGTCGCTGGAACAACCCATGCGGACGCTAAAGTCGCCAAAAGGGTGGCCAAATATCGCAGCTCTCCCAAAAACGGCAAAAAATGCAGTGGCTGCAAGCACTATAAAGGCAGCGGAACATGCGCACTGGTGGCCGGTACTGTGAGCGGTAATGGCTATTGCAACTATTATTCAAAAAAATCTGGCTATAGCTATTAAACCAAGTTTTACGCCCTTCTTCCTTTATCTAAAGGGGGAGGGTGTAAAAGTCATTGTGGTTGCTCGATGACGCGGCGAATGGAGCCAGGCACTATGCTTGTAATTACCGGATCATCGGTGGGCGATTTGCAAGATGAACGGCGCCCGCTTGTTGTGGCGGGAGAAAAAATATTGGTACCGCACCGCGTTGCTGAACATTCACACCGGCGGCGTCAGCTTTTATATGCTGTGGGCGGATTGGCCCATGTGCGCATAGGAGAGCAACAATGGACCCTCACTCATAATCAAGGGATCTGGATCCCCGAAGGAGAGCTGCATGAAGTAAGATCTGGCGATCCACTATCCTATCGCTCGGTGTTTGTCGATCCCGATATTGCCCCCCATTTACCGTTGCAAAACGGCCCGGTAAAGATTACCGCGATTTTGCGCGAACTGATAGGCGAAGCAGCTGTTTTCGGGGATCAATATAATGCGGGCACTGCTGAATCCCGGCTGATTTCGGTCCTTTATGATCAGCTTGGCAAATTGCGAAAAACACTATTGCCGATCCCTATTCCACGCGACAAGCGCTTGCATATGCAATGCCTGAAATTTTTGAACGATCCCGCCAGCGACATGATGATGGAGGAGTGGGCGAGTGCCTGTGGACTTAGCTCACGTACATTGTCACGTGTTTTTCTGCGCGAAACAGGGGTGAGCTTTTCGGCCTGGCGCGAACGGGCACGCTTGCTGTGTGCTGTTGATCGTTTGCGTGGTGGAGCCACCGTTACCGCCGTGGCGCTTGATCTTGGCTATAAGAGCACCAGCGCCTTTTCCGCCATGTTCCGCCGCGTAACCGGCACAACCCCAAGTCAATATCTCGCTGCAATATAATAATTGTCCCTGTTCTCGTTGTAGGGGCAGACAAGTACTAGTCCGGTTTGCATTTTCTTGATGTCCGGTTTGCGATACAGATTGTCTATTCCGCAATAGCGGCTCCAGATATTTCGTTGTATAAGGAGCTTTAGCGGCACAGGATAATGTCAAATTTACTGTGCGGAGCCCAACCTGGAAATATACGAGGACGTTGTGAATAAATTTGCATCCATAGCTATTATCTTTACCTTGCTCTTTATTACGGGAGGACTGGTAGCAAATGCCAATGCTGCCAAACGCGGAACATTGTCGGGCGGCATTGCTCATTCGATCCCGGACTGGTTCAAGGAGAGCTTTCTCGATTTGAGCGAGGATGCGAGCGAAGCTGCCCAAAATAACAAGCATGTCTTGCTATTTATGACTTTGAACGGCTGCCCATACTGCTCCAAGATGCTCAATGAGGTCTTTGCGCAGGATAAGGAATATATCCAAAAGCATTTCGATAGTATCGCCATCAATATCAAAGGGGACCGGATGGTAACCCCTCCTGGCGGGGAGGAAATGACTGAGAAGAATTATGCCGGAAAATTGCGTGTTCTGTTTACACCAACCATTGTTTTTCTTGATGCTGATGCTAAGCCTGTTTACCGAATTAACGGATTTTGGAATAGTAAAATGTTCCGCGCCGCGATTGAATATGTTTCCAGCAAATCTTATAAAACAATGTCTTTGCCGACCTATGTCAAAGCCCGCGCAAAACAGGACAAGTCCCGTAAGCCCGTCTACACCTTTCGGTCCCATCCTCAGCTCAAAGCGCTCAGTGACTTTAGTAAAATAACAAAACCTTTGATCGTTCTGTTTGAAGATAAGCGCTGCCAGGGCTGCAACAAGCTTCATGACCGTAATCTTAACCGGCCAGAGATCAAGAAAGAATTGAAATCATTCGTCTTTACGAGGCTTGATGCTGATTCTCAAAAAGCAATCATTGACATTAATGGCAAGAAAACCACCGCCAAAGATTGGGCAGACAGTCTGAAGGTTTCTTCGCGTCCCGGACTGGTATTGTTTGATGAGGGCAAAGAGCAACAGCGTATCACTGGTGAACTTTATGGTTTTCATTTTAAATATGCGTTGAGTTATGTCAGCGGCAAACACTATAAAACCTACGATGGCTGGCTCAAATATCTCAATGCGCAACAGGAGAAAATTCTCCAAAGTGGTGGCAATATTGATATTGGCGACCTGCCAGTAGCGGCTGGCCGATAGTACGCTCACGTCCCCTCACATGAAATTGATATACGCGAGGGACGGTTTCGTGTAAAACGTGGGGTAACTTACAAGAACAAATAAAGATATCGCGAGCTAAGAATATATAATGATGTTTGATATTACGATCTGGGGCGCGTTGATTGCGGGCCTTATCAGCTTTTTGTCGCCATGCGTTTTGCCGCTTGTGCCGGCTTATCTGGGGTTCCTTGGCGGCACCACCATTGACCAGCTGACGGGTGAAGATGGAAAAGTGGACCAGACCGACAAGCTGGTCAAGGCTTCTCTGGCGATCGCGCTATTGCTACTGATCGTTGGTTTGCTCCTGCCTTATCTTAATTCTCTGCTCATCGGTCTTTCGTCCCCAATGGTCGCCTCTATCGGCAAGATCATGACTTGGTCGTCACTGATCATTGTAATCCTGCTCATTCTTCTTGCGCTGATTTTCTTTAAGGACTCAAAGAGAAAGGTGCTGTTGGCATCCTTATTCTTTGTACTTGGCCTGACGGCCGTTTTTATCTCTCTGGGCGCCGCAGCATCCTTTATTGGTGGGTTTATAGCCATTTACAAAAACGAGCTCGGCATGGCGGCGGGTGTCTTTATCATCATTTTTGGTCTGCATTTCCTTGGCATCTTGAAAATTCCGCTGCTTTATCGCTCCGCCAAGGTTGATGTGAAGGTGGAAAGCGCCTCGCTCGCCGGGGCCTTTTTGATGGGCATGGCCTTCGCCTTTGGCTGGACCCCATGCGTTGGGCCGGTGCTGGCGCCGATTTTGACGCTTGCTGGTAATAGTGAAACGATCTCACAAGGTGTGGGACTGTTGTTTATCTATTCCATGGGGCTGGGCATTCCCTTTGTGCTTGCCGCCATTGCGATTACGCCGTTCATGGGCTTCATGGGCAAGTTTCGCAAACATATGGCTAAGGTTGAAAAGGTCATGGGCCTGTTGCTGATCATCACTGGTGCGTTGTTCATTACGGGATCATTTGGCTATTTCGGCATTAATTCTATCGGCGTGTGGATCCTTGATATGTTCCCGGCCCTGGCAACGCTTGGTTGATTTTACAGATAAAAGCGTAAATTCATGAGCAAACCTGTTGCCCTGACCATTGCTGGCTCCGACCCCTCGGGCGGGGCTGGAGTGCAGGCAGATCTTAAAACATTTGCTGCCCACGGGGTGCATGGGGTGAGCGCTATTACCGCGCTGACTGCCCAGAATGAACGCCGTTTTGACCTTTTCCCGGTCTCTCCAGATTTCATTGCCGCACAGATCGATGCGGTGTTTGAAGAATTTAACGTGCAGGCCATCAAAATTGGCATGCTTAAAGACAAACAGACTGTTCAGGCTGTAATCGAGGCGCTGCAGCACCATAATGTGGAGCGATCGGTCATGGTCGTCCTTGATCCCATTCTGCGCACCAGTAATAATGGTGTGGCGCTTGATGAAGGCGGAATGGAGCTGTTGCGCGACGAGCTATTCCCTCTGGTCAACCTGATTAAACCCAATATCAAAGAAGCAGCTTGTTTGCTTGGCGAACGGATAGCTGAAAACCCCCAGCAAATGAGTGAGCAGGCCGCAAGATTGCTAAAATTTGGCTGCGAGTGTGTTTTGCTGTCCGGGGGGCATCTGCCGGGGCCTGACTGCGTTGATGTTCTGGCCCACGCCAGTGGTTGCGCCACGCTTTACGCCAAGAAACTGGCTGTGCCCGATGTTCATGGTACTGGTTGCACCCTGACCTCGGCCATTACAGCAAATCTTGCCAAAGGACATGTTGCAAGCAAAGCTGTGGATCTGGCACGGGCCTATCTGCTGGGGCTTTTGGCGCATAAACATCAACTCAATATTAACGGCGTGGCAAGATCTCTTGATCATATGTTCATAACAGACAATAAATCTGAAAATGAGCATTGAGGTGGTATGATCCTTGCTACTCTCTTGCTGCAAGGGGATGAAAGAGCGATCCTGACGGCCTTTGCTTTTATTGATCTGAAGTATAAGAAAACATCCGGTTTTTCCTTGAACCTGACCGGTATTTGAACCTTGAAGATGGAGTCCCTTATGGCCTCGTTAGGCTTTGGTATCGAGCGCGTCGGACTGCCGTCACTACGCAATCCCAAGACATCGATGATTGTGATCTTGCTGGTTTCGCTGGTCGCAGCACTTGGTTTGCTCAAACTCAAGCCCTCTGGCAGTCTTGGCGAGTTATTTCGCTCCAATTCCACTGAATTTGCCAATTATCAAAAGCTCAACAAGCTGTTCCCGACTACCGAATATGACGTGATGGTGCTGATAAAGGGCAAGGATCTCATGCGTCCGCAAACGCTGGACGATATTCGCAATATTCAGCTAGAGCTGGAATTTGCCGATGGCGTCGAGAACGTTATCTCCATGTTTACCATGCGTGGCACCCCGGATAAAACCGGCTATGCGCCGCCCCTGTTTGCGGCAGACATGCCAACCGGCATTGAGTTCGACAGGCTCAAAAAACAGGTCGATGAGCATCCTCACATCAAGGATAAATTCCTTTCAAAGCCTGATAAAGACGGTGAGCAGGTGGCCTTGATGGTACTTTCCCTCAAAGAAGGATCGACTGTAACAGGCGTCCTCTCAAAGGTCATCGACGGGCTTCATGAGACGATCAAAGAGCAGGCAGAACCGGCCAATTTGCATTATCTGATGACTGGTTCGCCGGTGATGCAGCTGGAGATCCGCAATAGCATCAAGCATGACCGCATCACCTTTAATGTGATCGGATTTACCTTTGGCGTGTTTATCTCGCTGTATTTCTTTCGCCGTCCGACGCTGGTCTTTATCAGCTCCATTTGTCCGGCTTTTGCAGTGTTATGGATCATGGGGCTCTTGGGCCATGTGGGGCAACCGATCAATACATTTATAAATGTTCTGCCACCGCTCATTATGGTCATCACCTTGTCGGATGCCATGCATATGGTGTTTTCGATCCTTAAGGGGATGCGGGCAGGCAAGAGCAAATATGATGCGGTGAAGGAAAGCATTTTGAGCGTTGGCCCTGCTTGCGTCTTGACTTCGCTCACCACCACCATTGCTTTGTTGTCCATGGCGCTGACCGATAGCGCTGATATCAAGGCTTTTGCTTTGGCGGCGGCTGGTGGTACATTGATGGCCTTTTTTGCTGTGATCACGCTCGTGCCTACATTGAGCATGTTGCTGATCAAGGACGAGAAATCGTTTCTCGAAGAAAAAGACACCGGCTTTAACCCGCTTTTGTGGCTCGAACAGCTTTGTCTCAAGCTTACCGGCTTTGTCATGCCCCGATGGCGCCAGTTAGCGATTCTTGGCATATCAGTCGGCATAATTTTCACGATTTTGCACACGCAGCTGGACGCGCGCTACCGCCTGTCCGATCAGGTGCCCGACGCCGACAAGACTTTGCTGGCCATGGATCTGATCGATGAAAAGCTCTCGGGGGCGCAAAAAATCAATATTTTGGTGACCTGGCCCGACGGCATGAATTATCACTCGCCAAAGGTCATGCAAGCGATTGGTGAAACGCATCGCCTGCTGGAGCATCAAAGCAAAATAAACAACGTCTCATCGCTCGAAACCATGCGTCTTTATCTCAAAAAAGAGCTGGAGCAAGAAAATCCCACAACATTCAAGGCGTATGTAGATAAGCTTCCCGATCATTTGAGTGCTCGCTATCTTAACCTTGATGAGCGAACGGCGCTGGTTTCTGGGCAGATTAAAAATCTCGAAGCGGCGCAGGTAGCGCCTGTTTTACACCAAATAGAGACTGTTCTGGGCACATTACGTCAGAAATTTCCGCAGTTGGAGTTCACTACGGCGGGCCTTGCCGTGGTCTCTGCGTTACAGAGCACCAATATGATAAATACGCTTAATCAGGGACTCATGCTGGCAATTGTCATCGTCATCATTTTGCTGGGTGTGGCATTTCGCTCCCTGGATGCGGCACTTTTGAGCATTGTTCCAAATCTGTTCCCTATTGTAAGTGTGGGGGCCGTTCTCCATCTGTTTGGAGAAGGGTTACAGTTTGCCAGCGTTATGGGACTGACGGTCGCCTTTGGCCTTGCGGTCGATGATACGATCCATTTCCTCAATCGCTACGAACTGGAACAACGTGAAACTGGGTCGGTGGAAAGCCATGTCCGCAATACTATAGCCCATATTGGTCCGGTGCTGATATTGACGACTCTCGTGCTGCTATGCGGATTATCCGTAACCAGTTTGAGTGATTTGCCGGTCACGCGTTTGTTCGGCCAGTTAAGCATGGCGACACTTGCTTCGGCATTGATCGCTGATTTGCTGATATTGCCTGCTATCATATTGGCAGCACGAAAAATAAAACCGTTTGGCCACGACTTCTCGCTTGTCAACAAGACCGGCCAGAAGCTGAAAAAGGCCCCCGTGAAGAAAAGAAAGTGACGATGACAATGAGCGGAATAGGAAAAGTTAGTAGTTTTGGTCTGATCGCAGCTGCTTTTGCTGCATTGGTAATGGTCGGCGCAGGGGCAACTGGTGCGAGTGCTGCGAGCAAGGGAAACCCGTTTCCAAAACTCAAAGGCAACTGGAAATGTGTGCGTGGAGGTTGCTGGATCAGGCCGGTCGGCGGCTCCAAAGAGCGTGTTGGTTGCCGGGTCAAATACCGGGTTGGTAAAGGTGGTAAAAGCATCAGGCAGTCAATCAATTGCCGTGGCAGCATAAAGATGACCGCCAATGCGAAGATTAAATTGAGAAAAAGAAACCGCGTTTCGGGAAGCTGGACTTCGTACAATAATCACACCGGACGCAAAAGTGGTGGTGCTTCTGGTACGACGACCTCTTCCAGGCTGTTTGTGGGTATCACCTCAAAAGATGGCTCTCGCGGTGCTATGAGTGCGACGGTTTCTGGTAAAAGACATAAAGTGAAGCTTTATCAAACCAAGAATGGCAAGCGTCATCTGGTAGGTTCGCTATCGCTCAAACGCTGATTTGGCCCCATAATTGGCTAGAATAGAAAATAACTAAATGCCGCGGGAGCCAGGAGCTTTCGCGGCATTTTTTGTTTGAAGAAGTTTTTTCATGCTCGCTGGGGCAACTATTCCACGCTAAGGCCGGCATCGGCAATTAGCTGCCTATCTGCATTGGTTTGCGTATTGTCGGTGGTCAGCAATCGTTCGCCGTAAAAGATCGAATTGGCGCCGGCCATCAGGCAAAACATCTGGACTTCGCGCGACATGTTATGTCGTCCAGCTGAAAGCCGCACGTCAGAGGTCGGTAGCACGATACGCGCCGTGGCGATCATGCGGACGATTTCCATGGGGTCTACGGGCTCCAGGTGACCAAGCGGTGTCCCTTCGATGGGCACGAGGGCATTGATTGGCACACTTTGCGGATGGGGAGACATATTGGCCAGTATTTGCAGCATACGGGCGCGATCATGCAGGCTTTCGCCCATGCCAACAATGCCGCCACTACAAACCGATATGCCAGCGTCTCGCACTTCGCTTAAGGTATCAAGACGATCTTCATAGCTGCGCGTCGTGATAACCTCGCTGTAAAATTCGGGTGAGGTATCAAGATTATGATTGTAATAGTCGAGACCCGCGTCCGCCAACCTGGCAGCCTGATCACTGTTGACCATGCCAAGGGTCACACAGGCATCCATTTCAAGCTTTTTTACACCGCGGATCATATCGAGCACTGCGTCGAAATCCTCCCCTTCCTTGATTTCGCGCCAGGCGGCTCCCATGCAAAATCTGGAGGCACCAGCGTCTTTTGCCTCGCGGGCTTTTTCAAGCACCAGATCAACATCCATCAAGGGTTCAAATTTGAGGCCGGTCTTCTTGGCGTGGAAAGCGGACTGAGAGCAATATTTGCAATCTTCCTTGCAGCCACCTGTTTTGATCGACAAAAGGCTTGAAAGCTGCACCTTGCCGCCGGGGTGATATTTCCGGTGGATGGTCTGGGCCCGATAGATGAGATCAATGAGCGGTGAGCTCAAAATTTCCTCAATCTCGCTGGCAGTCCAGTTTGAGCGCAATTCGTTGAGTTCACTATCGACACTAATTTCGTTCACATCGTGCTCCGAATATGTTTTAGCTAACGTCATGCATAAGGTCCTAGCATATATCAACTATCTGGAAAGCCAAAAAGATGATGAGTTGTTTCGTAAACTCACCTCTTGTAGCCACCCTGACGCGCGGTCAATCCAGGTTGAGGGGCGCGATTACCTTAATTTTTCCAGCAATGACTATCTTGGTTTGAGCCAGCATCGGCGCGTTAAGGAGCGCGCCAGTACCTATGCCATGCGCTATGGGGCAGGCAATGGGGCCTCAAGGCTGGTGACGGGCAATAGTGAGCAATTTGATGAAATCGAGCGCAAACTGGCGGCTTTGAAGGGCAAAGAGGCGGCGCTTTTGTTCGCTTCGGGCTTTCAAGCCAATGCCAGTATTTTACAGGCCCTGTTTGACAAAAAAATCCTCAAAATCGAGCCTTTGGTTTTTAGCGACCGGCTTAACCATGCCAGCATGCATTTTGGATGCAATGCGGCGGGGGTCCGTCAAATTCGTTACCGCCATTTAGATACTGATCATCTGGCGCAATTGCTGACAAAGTATGAGCGCAGTGATCAGCCAAAATTCATCCTCACAGAAAGCGTTTTCAGTATGGATGGCGATGTCGCTGATCTGCCAAAGCTGGCGATCCTTGCAAAGCAACATAATGCGTTTCTTATCTGCGATGATGCCCATGCTACTGGTATTCTGGGGGAAGGGGGCGCTGGGTTGTGCGGCCCAGCTGATTTGACCATTGGCACCTTTTCCAAGGCGCTTGGCGGGTTTGGCGCATTTGTGGTGGGCTCCACGCTGATGCGTGATTATTTGATCAATCGCTGCGCCGGGTTTATCTATTCAACTGCCCCGCCGCCCTGTGTACTTGGCGCAATGGATGCGGCGCTGGAGCTGTTGCCACTAATGCAAGCTGAGCGCGCCCATGTAGCACATCTGGCGCAGGTATTTCGCGATGAGCTGGGCATACGAGGGCTTGATTTTGGCGCATCAAAAACGCAGATTGTGCCGGTTATACTGGGATCGGCAGAGCGGGTGCTCAAAGTCAGCAATCACCTGCGCGATGACGGCATATGGGCCACTCCCATTCGACCGCCAACCGTGTCAGCCGGAGCTGCCAGATTGCGCATCACTTTTAATGCGGCGCATCGACAAAGCGATCTCGATCAATTGATTTTTGCTCTTGATAAAGCGATTAAGCACATATGAACACTGCGATTGTCTTTATTCACGGCTGGGGATTTAATGGATCGATCTGGCGCGAAATATCCGCTTACCTGCCCGATATAAGTAGATCAAGCATCGAGCTTGGATTTGTCGGGGAGGCGGCCCGCGGACCGCAGGTCATTCCTGACAATGCAATTATTGTCGCTCACTCACTGGGTGTGTTATGGGCGTTGCGCCATTTGCCAAAACAACCGGCGGGCCTTGTTAGTATTTGCGGTTTTGATCGCTTCTCACCGCCCGTACCGCGCGGCGATCTGTTGATCATGAAGCGCGGTTTGAAAAAGAACCAGATGGTGCAAATGAGCCATTTTTGGCGCGCTTGCGGGGTTGCCCCGTTTGCGCAAGCGGAGCAACTCAATCAATCGGCATTGATCGAGGGGCTGGACGGGTTGATGAACTGGGACGCGCGCAAACAGCTTGAAAACCTGACATGTCCCGTGCATGTTCTGGCGGCCTTGGATGATGAGATTGTCTCAAAGCGCATGGCCTGCGATATTTGGGGTGAAGAAAAAATCAACTGGTCGAAAAACGGTGGGCATGGCTTGCCGCTGACGCATCCCAAATGGTGCGCCGATCAAATCAAACAGTTTGTTGAATGTCATGAATAAAATTGAGTTTCATAAACGCAAAGTGGTTGAGCGCTTCAGCCAGAAAACTTTGGGCTATGAGCAACATGCGCAGCTGCAAAAGCTGGTCGCCGATCGACTGGCTGGATATTTTCCAGAACTCGGATCTCCGGACATATTGGCAATAGGTTGCGGCACCGGTTTTTTGACCGCGCATCTGCTGACGCACTATCCAGGCACGGCTTGTGAGATCACCGATCTGTCACAAGCCATGCTTGAGCAGTGCGCGCAAAATTTCCGCGATCATAAACAGCTGCAGTTTGGTTTGATGGATGGCGAGCGCCCCGAGCCTGGCAAACGCTATGATCTCATTGCCACCAGCATGACGGCCCAGTGGTTCACACAACCTGCCAAAAGCCTTGCGCAACTGCGCGGCCTGTTGAAGCCGGGTGGGGTTTTGCTCTATTCGACGATTGGTGCCGATCTGTTTCCGCAATGGCGCGCCGTTTTGCGCGAGTTGGGTCTGCCTTGTGGTCTGGTGGATATGGAAGAACTGCCGGGGGTGATTGATGAAGAAATTCATCAAATGCGCTTTGAGAGCGGCGTGCGGTTCTTGCAAAATCTGAAGATGACGGGCGCATCAATGCCGCGTCCTGACTATCGCGCTTTGAGCGCTGGCGAGTTGCGAAGTGCGATCCGCTTGTTTGAAACCAAAATGCAAGCGCGTGCCGATTGGCATATTCTCTATGGTCGACTTTTAGGCTGACTATTTGCGGTTCAATTGCGCCAGACCGTTGAGCATGCCTTCATAGGCTGTGTCGATCTGCTCATCCGATATGCAATAAGGGGGCATGAGATAGACGGTTTTGCCATAGGGCCGGATATTCAGCCCGTGTTGCAAATACCAGTCGCGCAAAAAGATGCTTTCATTGGATTTATACCCCGCCGCGCCCTCGCGCAAATCAAAGGCCAGCACAGTGCCAAGGACCCTTGGTTTTTCGATCAGCGGATGGTCTTGTAATGTGGGCAAGAGCTGTTTGTGCCTTTGTTCAATCATGGCGATCCGCTCAAAAGTGTTTTCTTCTTCAAACAAGGCCAAGGACTTTAAGGCCACCGCGCATGCGAGGGGATTGCCAGTAAAGGAATGGCCATGGGCGAGCGCCTTGTTAAAGGTGTCGCCGGCAAACTCTTGAAAAAAATCTTCGCGAACCACGGTCATGGACAGAGCCATATATCCAGCCGTCAAACCCTTTGACAGGCAAACAATGTCGGGGTGAACGCCGCTTTGCTGAAAGGCGAAAAAACTGCCTGTGCGCCCAAAACCTGTTGCCACCTCGTCAAGGATGACAATGATACCGCGTGCTTGCGCCATCTCGACCACACGGCGCAAAAAGTCCGGCGTACAAAATTGCATGCCAGCGGCCCCCTGCATCAAAGGTTCAAGGATAAGGGCGGCGGTTTGATCGCCGCACTGGTCAAGGATCTGCGCGAATGCGGCAATCGCCTTGTTCTCCTTCTCCTCGCACTGCTGATCTCCGCAAAAAGTGGCGGCAAAAGGTATGGTGCGCGCTTCACACATCAAACCTTCAAACAGCTTGAAGAAACCAGAGCCGCGCGATACAGCCATGGCGCCCATGGTGTCGCCGTGATAGTCGCCCTTGAAGGACAAGAATATGGTGCGCTTGTCATCGCCCTTGTTGCGGCAATATTGATAGGCCATTTTCAGCGCCACCTCATTGGCGGTGGAGCCATTGTCGGAATAAAAAACCCGCGACAGGCCAGCTCCCAGTACCTTGGTGATCTGCTCGGCCAGATCGACCGCCCCTTGATGGGTGAAGCCCGCGAACATCACATGTTCAAGCTTGCCCGCCTGATCGCAAAGCGCTTTATTGATGGCGGGGTGGGCGTGGCCATGAATACAGGTCCACCAGGACGAAATGAGATCGAGCATTTCATGTCCATCAGTATCGAACAAAGAGGCGCCGCTGGCGCGCGCAATGGCGACCGGATCGCTCTCCGTACCGTGTTGGGTATAGGGGTGCCAGACATGAAGCCTGTCTCGCGCGATCAGGTCCTGTTTAT
>JAJRQA010000244.1 GCA_024280475.1 Alphaproteobacteria bacterium | reverse complement strand
TATTCCTCAATTGAAGATGTTCGAAAAGATCCATGCTTGCGAGGGAGAATTGCACAGGACTAAAGCGGTCATTTACCATGCCTTATGCCGAGCGCAATCATGCGCTCCCTCGACCAGAGATCGTATATTACCATAAATTTACGCAAAACGCACTCTATATGCAAGCGCAGAATCGTCCAAACCACAAATAGTTCATCTGATTTAGTCTATTCGCCCGAGCCCCTTGGCGACCGATCAAGGAAGCTTGTGAAGAATGCTCCCTTCAGACCCGTTTTTAATCAATGCCCACATGTCAAGCGCTGACAGCCCCGTGACCGGGTGATGCCAGAACGGTGCGATATCTATAATTGGCCGAATAACAAAGGGGCGCAAATGCGCCTGTGGATGGGGCAAAACCAGATCGCAAGACCCAACTCGCCGCCTTTTTGCCATCTTTGTCACCATGCTGTCACGGCTACATACGTGAAAATTCCTGGTAATCATTGTTTTATAGTCAACAAGATCGAGATCCAGTGGACGAGGCCCCCAACGAGCTCGCAATGGAGCAGGTTGCACTGTCCGTCCCGCAGCATTTTCGATCAGCTTTAGATTTTTTAACAGATTGGCTGGCTTCATCGCGGCCCGCACACGAACAACCGCATTGACATAATCGGACTGCCCCTCTTGTCCCACGGGTTTCGTGCAATAAAAGGACGAAATTGATATGACATAAATTTGATATTTTGCCATCTCGTCAATCGCCCAGCGCAATATTTGCTCAGGGGACCTGCTTTTCACATGCATATTCCCACCCAGCGCGATCAGAATCATTTGATTTTACCCCCGCGAAACATTGACGAATCCTTTGGTAACGAAAAATTTGCTTTATTCCTACAGGAAATACTAAGAATCTTTCTAATCTAGGATTGAGTTTTGCAAATTTAGCAACTATATATAATTACAGATCAAAATCTCATACCCCCCGTACACAGAAGATCTTTGCTCGTAACGATTAACCATATAGTTTTAAAAATAAAGAATAAGTATAATGAAACTGAATAAAAATGAAAGAACTGCTCTTTTTATTGATGGCGCAAACTTGTATGCGACAACAAAAAATATCGGATTAGAAATCGATTACAAAAGACTACTTAAGTTTTTTGAAAGCAATACTCACTTTATACGAGCTCTATACTATACCGCAATAACTGATGATCAGGAATATTCCTCTATTCGGCCGTTAATCGACTGGCTGGATTATAATGGATATACTATGGTCACCAAGCCCACCAAGGAATTTACAGATAGCGCCGGACGCCGTAAAATCAAGGGCAATATGGATACCGAGCTAACGGTTGGTGCCCTGACCCTTGCAGATCATCTGGATCATATCGTTATTTTTTCCGGAGACGGTGATTTTCGTGCGCTTGTCGAGGCTCTGCAATATCGCGGCAAACGGGTCAGCGTTGTTTCGACCCTTGCCACATCCCCTCCCATGATTGCCGATGATTTGCGCCGCCAGGCCGATCAGTTCGTGGAAATCAAGGAACTTGCCGCGCTCATTGGGAACAAGGAACGCGTCGCTGTCGAGCCAACAGACATAGAAGATGATTTCGAAGACGAACTTGAGGATGCCTAGGAAATTTTTTCCCGTGAGATATTGATTTCCAAGGGCATCTCCCTCTATTCATGATCCAATGGAATCTGGCATCATCTGATGCTGGATTTGCATTGTTTGTTGAATAGAAGAAGGTGCCGACAATGAAGCCCCCTCCAGAAGCACCAAAGGATTGCCAGATCTGCCCACGGCTTGTCGAGTTCAGGCGGAGCAACCAGCAAAAATACCCCGATTTCTTCAATGGCGCGGTTGCCTCCTTTGGCTCCGCATCCGCGCGTTTGCTGATCGTGGGTCTGGCCCCCGGGCTCAAAGGCGCCAATTGGTCGGGGCGCCCCTTTACGGGTGATGCAGCCGGTGACATTCTCTATGAAACGCTGCTGGAGTTTGGCTTTGCGAGGGGCACGTACAAGGCGCGAGCCGATGATGGCCTTGAGCTCATAGATACCATGATCACCAATGCCGTGCGCTGTGTGCCACCACAAAACAAACCTGTTGGTGGGGAAATTAACGCATGCCGTCCATTCCTCGAGCAACGCATCAAGCAGACGCGTGGCCTAAAAGTCATAATGGCGCTGGGGAAAATTGCTCATGACAGTGTTGTTCGCACGCATAACAAAAAACTCTCCCAGTTCCCCTTCAAGCATTGCGCGCGCCATCAGCTATCTGATCAGCTGATCCTCATCGATAGCTACCACTGCTCGCGCTACAATCTCAACACCCGCCGTCTCACCAAACCCATGTTCGAGGACGTGTTCAGGCTCATTCGCAAAGAACTCTAGTTTTATCTCGCGGGTTTTATTTATCTCGCGGCTGTTCGCGCTATCGCCCGCCCCATCGGAGGCCCGCCGTCAGGCGGAACAGCCGTGAGCGCTAAGAAAGCGCATCGCATATATCGCCGACAACGGCATTGACGAGCTGTTGATCGTCGCCTTCGGCCATGACGCGAATGACTGGCTCCGTGCCAGAGGGGCGGATGACCAGACGTCCAGTTTTGCCAAGTCGCTCTTCGCCCTCACTAATGGCCTCTAAAACCAGCTTTTTCTTCAACGGTTCGCCGCTCTTGTAACGGACATTTTTAAGCGTCTGGGGAACCGGCTCAAATTTACTGCACACCTCTGAAACCGTCTTGCCACTTTTGGCGACCACCGACATCACCTGCAGGGCGGACACCAGCCCATCACCCGTCGTGGTAAAATCTGACAAGATAATATGACCTGACTGTTCGCCGCCGACATTGTATCCGTGCTTGCGCATATGCTCGACCACATAGCGATCCCCGACCAGTGTCCGCTCCAGGGTCAGGTCAAGGCCGTTGAGATATCGCTCAAGCCCGAGATTAGACATCACCGTGGCAACGACGCCGCCAGCAGAAAGCCGTTCCTTTTTCAGCCAGCTTTCAGCAATCACGGCCATGATCTGGTCGCCATCAATGACGCGACCTTCTTCATCAACAATCAACATTCGATCGGCGTCACCATCGAGCGCAATGCCAATATCGGCACGCATTTCCTTGACCTTTTGGCTTAACAGTGCCGTGCTGGTCGAGCCGCAATTCTTATTGATATTGAAACCGTCCGGTTCGACACCGATTTTAATGACCTCGGCACCCAGCTCCCACAAGGCTTCGGGGGCAACCTTATAAGCGGCACCATTGGCACAATCGATGACAACCCGCATGCCATCAAAACTTTGATGGCGCGGCAAGGTGCGCTTGGCAAATTCAATATAACGCTCTTGCGCTGAATCAATGCGCTTGGCTCTGCCCAGC
>JAJRQA010000243.1 GCA_024280475.1 Alphaproteobacteria bacterium | reverse complement strand
TTCCAGAACGGTTCACACGGGCTTTTGTAGGGTTGGATCATGAACACAAAACTTCATGTAACCCAAGCCTTCAAACCTTCGTAGGGAGATCAGAAAATGACCCAATCAAATTCAATAATTTCACCAAAAACGCTTTCAAGAAAAAAAACACTGGGAGTTGTCGCGGCACTTGTTGTGCCCATGTTGCTGATCCCGACAAGTGGCAATGCCAGATCATCACAAGCGGAGCGTCATTATTTCGACCGACCCATCAAGGTCAGCCAAGGATATGATCGAAGAAACCGTAACTACAAATCTGAACGCCGCGCTCTGGATCGGTTGTTTGACAGGCCCGCCCCCAGAAAGAGCAAGACCTTGAGCCGTGCGCGCAACAAACAGCTGAACCGATCACACAAGCGAGGCAATAAGCGTTCAAGACGACATGGCTATTATGATGATCGATATGAGGATGACTTTGCCATGAGCTGCCGCTCACCTCGTCAGATCCACAGGCAGATGCGGCGACAGGGATGGCGCAAGTTTCATAATCTGCGCATCCGTCCAACGGTTCTGCGTTTCAAGGCTCGCCAGCGCAACGGCCTGACTTATAATGTGAAAGTTGATCGTTGCAGCGGTTCGTTGATCAAGGCCAAGATCCAGTTTCAGGACAGATGGTATCTCCGTTGGATACGCCGTGTCAGTGCCGCGTTTTAAAACAAGGTTTATAGCATGGTTGGCCGGCCCGGGTGCTCATCCGGGCCGCTCACATTTCTTCACACGATCGTGTCCTGGTGTGCTTTGCGTGCATCGATATTGATGCATCATACTCTGGATGTCGGATGTGGGCTGATCTGTTCGGCGCTTCGGCATAATGAAAAAAACGCAAAAAGGAGCGATAAAAATGCGAGACGAGCAACACAAAAACAAGAGTTCAAGCGAGTTGACAAGGCGCACTTTCCTGGACAGCAGCTTGTTGACAATTGCGGGGGGAGCCGCGATGCTGATGGTTGGAATCAAGTCGGCAGCGGCAAAGGTTTCGCAAAAATCAGTCAATTATCAAGCTTCCCCAAGTGGTGGTAAAAAATGCGATACATGCGCGCTCTATCAAGGCAATGGCAAATGCGCCGCTGTCGATGGTTCTGTGAGCCCAAGCGGCTATTGCAAACTTTACGCGCCGAAATAACCATCTGGTGTTAGAATGATATTTTTATGTGAGGCCCGATGTGACAATCTTGGCCTCACATTTTATTTTGCCTGGAAATTGATGGGGAAAGAGGAATGGTCATGGCCCGCAAAAATCTAAAACTTATTGACAGACGCCGTGTTCTTGGCGGACTGGTTGCTCTTGGCACGGTCCTTAATCTGCCCTTTGGTGCGGGCGTTGCTATGGGCGCACATAAAGGGACGCCAAGGCAGTCGCTTGGACCGTTTTATCCCTCTAGCTGGTCGGGTGATATCGACAGTGATCTTGTTCTTGTACATGGTGAGGCAGCGAGCGCGCTTGGCACGGTTTTGCATTTGAGCGGACAGCTGCGCAATGCCTTAGGTGTGCCAATTGCTGGCGCGATGATCGAAATCTGGCAATGTGATGCCAAGGGAGTTTATCGACATCCTCTGGATGAACGAGGAGCGCGTCAGCATGATGGTGGGTTCCAGGGTCGCGGGCGAGCGTTCAGTGACCAATCGGGGCAATATCAATTTCGCACTATTCGCCCGGTTGCCTATCCTGGGCGTACGCCGCATATCCATTTTCGCATCACAACAACTGATCGCAAAACCCTGATCACCCAAATGTATATTCGCGGGGAGAAGTTGAATATGCGCGATGGTCTTTTGAATAGCATTCGTAACCCACATCAGCGCGAAAGCCTGATTGTTGGCCTTGCTCCAGTAGACCGGTTGGAGCAAGGGGCCCTGTCAGGGCGTTTTGATATAACCATTGCCTGACATATGTTGAGTGCCCTCTAAAATCCCATCAGGGATGCCGGAACATCGGCTGTTTCACCAACCCGGTCTTTTTTCATGCGCTCGGCAATCAAGAAGGCCAGCTCCAGCGACTGATTGGCGTTGAGGCGTGGGTCGCAATGAGTGTGATAGCGGGCTGACAGGTCGGTTTCCTTGATGCCGTGGGCGCCGCCCGTACATTCTGTGACCTGCTGGCCGGTCATCTCGATATGGATGCCGCCGGGATGGGTACCCTCAGAGCGATGAATATCGAAAAACTCGCCAACCTCTTGCATGATGTCATTGAACGGGCGGGTCTTGTATCCAGAGGAGGCTTTGACGGTGTTGCCATGCATGGGATCGCAGGACCACACGACGATGCGGCCTTCTTTTTCAATCGCGCGGATCAGTTTGGCTTGATGCTCGGCACCTTTGCCAGCGCCAAAGCGGCAAATCAGTGTCAGACGGCCCGGCTCATTGTCGGGATTGAGAATGTCGTTGAGCTTGATCAGCTCGTCAGGCTCAATGCTTGGACCGCATTTGATGCCGATGGGGTTTTTGACACCGCGGGCAAATTCCACATGCGCATGATCAGGTTGGCGGGTGCGGTCGCCAATCCACAGCATATGGCCAGAGGTCGCGTAATGTTCGCCAGACGTTGAATCAATGCGTGTCAAAGCCTGCTCGTAACGCAAGAGAAGCGCTTCGTGACTGACATAAAAGCTGGTGGAGCGCAGCTGCGGTACGTTTTCTGGGGTCAGACCGCAGGCCCGCATGAAGCGCAGGCTTTCCGAGATGCGGTCCGCGAGATCCTCATAGCGATCACCAGCCGGGCTGTCTTTGAGATAGTTACGGTTCCACTGGTGGACATGCTCGAGATTGGCATAGCCTCCACCCGCGAACGCGCGCAGCAGGTTGAGCGTCGCAGCCGATTGGCGATAGGCCATGATCTGGCGCTGAGGATCGGGCTCGCGGCTTTGTTTCTCGAACTCCATCGCATTAATAATGTCGCCGCGATAGCTCGGCAGCTCGACGCCGTCCTTTGTTTCAACGGCTGATGAGCGTGGTTTGGCAAATTGCCCGGCAATGCGCCCGACTTTGACGACAGGCGAGCCACCCGCATAGGTCAAGACGGCAGCCATTTGCAAAAAGATGCGGAAGAAATCACGGATATTATCGGCATTGTGCTCGGCAAAGCTTTCTGCGCAATCGCCGCCCTGGAGCAAAAACCCATTGCCGTTGGCGACTTCTGCGAGGCGTTTTTTAAGTTCGCGGGCCTCGCCAGCAAACACGAGCGGGGGAAATCCGGCCAGCCGCTCTTCGACTTCGTGGAGTTTGTCCTTGTCGCCATATTCGGGCATATGCAGTCCCGGTTTGTTGCGCCAGCTCGTAGGAGACCATTTGTTGGTCATTTCGTACCCATCCATCTTGTTTTAAAAAAACATCGTTCGCGGCTAATTCACCTAATATATAGCAAACTTCACGCCAGTTATAAGGGACAGTTTACGCAGATTCAAACAGCTTTCTTTACGATCAGATGTAACAAGGGTTAATCTGCAAGTGTGAAGTCATGAAAGGGCGCAAATATGCGAACAAGCGAACCGTCATTTTCCATAGGAATGGAAGAGGAATATCACCTTGTTGAGATAGAGACCGGGGATCTCGTGACACAGCAACCAGATGAATTACTAGCCACCTGCACGAATAGGCTGGGCGAGCGTGTGACCCGCGAATTTCAGCAATGCCAGATCGAAATTGGTACCAAAGTTTGCACCAATGCTGGTGAAATACGGACCGAATTGCGTGAATTGCGCGCTGGCATTGCCGATAGCACCAAGCAATATGGCATCGCCCCTGTAGCCGTATCGACCCATCCATATGGCGAATGGGACAAGCAGGTGCATACCAAACGCGAACGCTATGATCTGTTGGAGCGCGATATGCAAATTGCCGCGCGGCGCCTGCTGATCTGCGGCATGCATGTGCATGTGGGCATCGAAGATGAAGCTCTGCGCATTGATCTGTTCAATCAGGCCTCCTATTTTTTGCCTCATCTTTTGGCGCTGACCGCTAGCTCGCCTTTTTGGAAAGGCGGCATGACCGGGCTCAAGGCTTACCGCTTGTCGGTGTTTGACGAGTTGCCGCGCACTGGCTTGCCCGAACCCTTTTCAAGCTGGGGGGAATATCGCCGCATGGTTAATCTGTTGGTGGAGGCAAAAATCATCCCTGACGCGACGATGATCTGGTGGGATCTGCGCCCCTCTGAAAAATTCCCAACGCTCGAGATGCGTATCTGTGACGTCTGTCCTCGGATCGATGATGCAGTGGCGGTGGCCATGCTGTACCGATGTATTTTGCGCATGCTTTTTCGCCTTCGTCATAATAATCAGCGCTGGCGGGCTTATCCGACCTTTTTGATCCGCGAAAACCGTTGGCGAGCACAGCGTTACGGGGTTGGCGGCACGATGATTGATTTTGGGCGCGGCGAGATGTTGCCATTTGTTGAACTTATCGATGAGCTGGTCGAGCTGGTCATGGAAGATGCCCAAGCCCTCGATTGCGTTGCCGAGCTCAATCATTGCAAGGTGATCGCCAGAGAAGGCACCAGCGCCGATCGCCAAATAGCTCTGTTTAAAAAACTGGCAGCCGAGGGAGCTAACGACAAGGAAGCGCTGCGAGCAATTGTTCATGCTCTGCGCAAGGAAACGCTGGAAGGGACGGGGGCTTAAGAAATGTTCTCGCCGGACGGGCAACCTGCGCGGTTGGCGCTGGGGACTAGCCCCCAGACCCCTTTATTTAAGAGGGGATGAAAGGGGCTTGCCCTTTTCTGCTAGCTGCATAAGCTGCCGTCCGGCGAGGACATTTGTTTTTACCGGCATTAATGCCGGTTTTTGTCACTATTGATTGCACGCCATCCCTGTTTGCCGCTATAACCTCAACGGTTGGGAAAATTCCCTGAAAAATTTACGAGGAAACACGATGGCAAATGTGGTGGTAGTGGGCTCCCAGTGGGGCGATGAAGGTAAGGGCAAGATTGTTGACTGGCTGAGCGAGCGCGCCGATGTAGTGGCACGTTTTCAGGGCGGTCACAATGCCGGTCATACGCTGGTTATTGATGGCGTCACCTATAAATTATCATCGCTACCATCTGGCGTCGTACGCGGCGGCAAAATGTCAGTGATTGGCAATGGCGTGGTGCTTGATCCCTGGGCCCTGATGGCGGAAATTGCTTCCATTACGCAAAAGGGTGTCGAGATCACCCATGACAATTTGAAAATTGCCGAGAACACCACGCTCATTCTGCCGGTTCATTCGCAGCTCGACCAGTTGCGCGAAAAAGCGGCTGGCAAGAACAAGATCGGCACCACAGGGCGCGGCATTGGCCCCGCTTATGAAGACAAGGTGGGACGCCGCTCTATTCGTGCCATGGATTTGCAAAATCTCGATAGTCTGCGTGCCAAGATCGACAAACTGCTGGTACATCACAATATATTGCGCCGCGGCATGGGCGAGCCTGAAGTCAATGGCGATGAGCTATATGAAAAAGTCGCGGCCATCGCGCCAAGCATCACACCTTATATTGAACCCGTCTGGAAACTGCTGGATGAACAGCGAAAAGCTGGCAAGCGTATCTTGTTTGAGGGCGCGCAAGGGGCTTTGCTCGATATTGACCACGGCACTTATCCTTATGTGACGTCTTCCAATACAGTGGCCGCTAATGCGGCGACCGGTTGCGGTATTGGTCCAGGTGCCCTTGATTATGTGCTGGGCATCACCAAGGCCTATACGACCCGCGTTGGCGAAGGACCGTTTCCAGCCGAGCTGTTTGATGAGGACGGCAAACGGCTTGGCGAACGTGGCCACGAATTTGGTACGGTCACTGGTCGTCAGCGCCGCTGCGGCTGGTTCGATGCCTGCCTCGTGCGCCAGATGATCAAAGTATCTGGCATCAATGGCATCGCGCTGACCAAGCTTGATGTGCTGGATGGCTTTAGTGAGCTCAAAGTCTGTGTCGCTTATGATCTTGATGGTGAGCGCATCGATTATTTCCCGGCATCCCAAGGGGCGCAGGCCCGCGTCAAACCTATCTACGAAACGGTGCCGGGCTGGTCGCAATCGACTGAAGGCGCACGCTCGTGGGCTGATTTGCCAGCCGAAGCCGTCAAATATGTGCGCCGCATCGAAGAGTTGATTGAATGTCCTGTCGCCATGCTATCCACCAGCCCTGAGCGCGAAGACACCATTTTGGTGACGGATCCGTTTGAGGACTAGGGGGCTAGCCTTCGGGATTATGTGATCGGTTGGTATTTCAACCCTACCCGCAATCGGGAGGTCGACTTGAGCAGGAAAACTGAGCGCATAAAGGTGTTAAGCGCTGGTATTTTCAGCTTTATCCTGATGGTAGGGATTGCCCGTTTTGCCTATACGCCATTGTTGCCGCAGATGCAGCAACAGGCTGGCTTGAGCATCTCGGGCGGAGGCTGGCTGGCGGCGATCAACTATATGGGTTATCTGGCCGGCGCCATTTTCGCGGCGATGATCGCCAGTGTCTCCCTCAAATATCGTTTGTACCAGATCGGTCTGGTTGTTGCGATCGTCACCACGGCGATGATGGGGATTTCTGAAAATTTCTGGATCTGGTCGCTATCTCGTTTTTTTGCGGGGCTCAGCAGTGCCGCTTGTTTCATGTTTGGCTCTGGACTGGTCTTGAACTGGCTGATCCGCAATGAGTACCGCCCTGAACTTGGCATTCATTTCAGCGGTGTTGGTCTATCGATTGCTTTTTGCGCCATTGCTGTTGAGCTGATGAAACATACGCTTGGCTGGAGTGAACAATGGCTGGTGCTGACAGCGCTGGGTATGTTGATTATGGTGCCAGCTTTTGTCTGGATGCCAGCGCCTGATCCAAACGCGGCTCATACGGCAAGCGGCCGCGAGATGGCCGATCAGCCTCCAGGTTCAAAATTCATGACGCTTTTCATGCTGGCCTATTTTTGCGCCGGGGTTGGCTATGTCGTCACCGTGACCTTTATCGTGGCAATTGTTGATCAATTGCCAGGGCTTGAAGGGAATGGTATCTGGACTTTTGTAGTGCTCGGACTGTCTGCTGCCCCTGCAGTTATCTTGTGGGATCTGGTGGCGCGACGGCTTGGTGATCTCAATGCGCTATTGCTGGCTTTTTTGATGCAGGTCGTCTCGATCCTGATCCCGGTGCTGACCCATAGTCTTGCACCCATGTTGCTTGGCACGGCTCTGTTTGGCGCGAGTTTTTTGGGTATTGTATCACTGGTGCTGACGATGGCGGGGCGTTATTATCCTACCAATCCGGCCCAGATGATGGGCAAAATGACGGTGTCATTCGGCATTGGCCAGATCATTGCGCCAGCCATTGCGGGTGTTTTGGCGCAGCAAAGTGGCAACTATAATAGCGGGCTTTATCTGGCGTCGGCGACGATGGTGCTTGGCACCGTTCTGATTTTGAAACTGCGTGTTCTGGAGCGGGCGGGGGCGTGAAGGTTTTTAATGTCCTTGCGGACAGCGCTGGGGATTAGTCCCCAGACCCCATCTGGGTATTATTGCAGATGGGCTTGGCGTTATTGAGGAAGAAATATGGTAATAGGAGAATCATCGTGACCGATCTAAATTCAGAAATCATATTGCACAATTATCCCCAGTCTCCGGTCGCCGAAAAGGTGCGGGTAGCGCTTGGTATCAAGGGTTTGAGCTGGCGATCTGTTGAGATCCCGCGCATACCGCCAAAACCTTTGCTCATAAAACTGACGGGGGGATATCGCCGCACGCCGGTTATGCAGATCGGCGCCGATATTTATTGCGATAGTCAGTGCATCATAAGAGAGCTGGAGCGTCGGCACGTTGAGCCAAGTTTTTTCCCGACCAATGACAAGGGGCTGGTCTGGTGTCTGAGCCGTTGGACGGACACGGTGTTGTTCGATCTGACCACAAGGATTGTACTGGGGGCGGCTGGCGACGATTTACCCGCCGATTTTGCGGCTGATCGCGGGCGGCTTTATTTTGGACCGGACTGGCGCGAAGGCATGAAAACAGCGCTCGCCAATCTGCCGCATCTGGTGTCGCAGGTTAAAGCGCCTTTGAGCTGGCTTGATGAACAGCTTTCTGATGGACGGTCTTTTTTGCTGGGTGACAGCGCCGCTGCCATTGATGCGCAAATTTACTTTGTCGTCTGGTTTTTGCGCGGCCGTTGGGAAGGGGGACCGCCCTTATTGTCCCAATTCCCCGCACTAGAGCGCTGGGAGCAAAATGTCAAAGCCATTGGTCACGGGGAGCATAGCGTTATGTCCGGTGAAGAAGCAATCGCCCGCGCCGCATCCTGCACGCCCGCTCCCCTTGATAGCTCTCACACCGATGATCCCCATGATCCCCATGATCCTCAGGGTCTTCAACCAGGCATGCAGGTGCGCATCGTGCCCGATGTCGATGCCGGAGAGCGCCCGATCGAGGGGGAGATAAGGGCTGTCAATGCGCAGACTATTATACTGGGGCGAACGACACCAGATCTGGGAGAGGTCTGGGTGCATTTCCCACGGGCTGGATATGTGGTGGAGCTCTGTTCGTGATCGATAGCATTAGCTGGTGCGACGTGTGGCAAAATACAAGACGACATAGCCGACAATCGCTGCCAAGATTGAGCCAACCAGAATGCCCAAACGGTCATTGCTGGCATAGGCCATTCCTCCTTGTTCAAAAGCAAGCGAGCTGATGAACAGGCTCATTGTAAAACCGATACCACACAAGACACTGACGCCGTAAAGATGCATCCAGCCCATACCCTCGGGAAGACGGGCCACGCCCATTTTGACCGCAGCCCAAACCGCTCCGAAAATCCCCACTTGCTTGCCAACAAACAGGCCAGCAGCAATGCCCAAAGGCACTGGCTCCAGTAAAGATGAAAAGGATAAACCGGTAAGGGAAATACCGGCATTGGCGAAGGCAAAAACGGGTAGAATTATGAAGGCTACACTTGGATGCAGATCGTGTTCCAAACGCACTAATGGAGAGCTTTCATTCGTTTTCGAACCGCGTAAAGGAATGAAAAAGGCCAGCACAATACCTGCAAGGGTCGCGTGTACACCCGATTTTAATACGGCGATCCACAAGACAAGCCCAACGATAAGATAAGTGGCAATCGAAGTGGTATTGCGAATGTTCAAAAAAGCCAAAACAATGAGCGCGCCGCCAGCCACAATGAGGGAGGAGGTTGACAGATCTCCTGAATAGAAAACGGCGATAATAATGATCGCGGCAATATCGTCGATAATGGCCAGGGCAAGCAAAAACAGTTTCAAACTTGCCGGTACTCGCGAGCCAAGCAATGCCAGTACCCCAAGCGCGAAGGCAATATCGGTCGCAGCGGGGATCGCCCAGCCTTTCATGGCAATAGGATCATCTTGATTGAACCAGATATAAATCAGTGAAGGAATAACGATCCCGCCAATTGCTGCGATGGCTGGAAGCGCGATTTGCGAGGGGGAAGACAGTTGGCCAACAAGGATCTCGCGTTTGAGTTCCAGTCCGACAAGCAAAAAAAACAGTGCCATCAGCGCATCATTGATCCATAGCAATAGCGGTTTTGCGAGATGTAAAGCGCCAATGCGCATTTCGACGGGGGTTTCAAGGAAAAGATCGTAGGTCGGTTTGAAGATCGAATTTTCAGCGATCATCGCCAGTATCAAGGCCCCGACGAGTAAAATACCGCTCGCTGCTTCAAGTTGCAGGAATTTCTTGATGGTATCCGTCATAGTGGCTTTGTCCCTCGCAGTAATTTGTCCTAATTTGCCAGTATTTAAGCAATATCAAGTGAGTTTCAAGTGTTTGGCATAAACAGATGTGGGCTATTTGGTTTTTTGCCATTTTGACTTTTCGCAATAAGCCAGCCTTACAGGTTGCGCGAGCTGCTGCCAGTCCTCATAACTGGGACGCGGCATTTTGAAGCGATTCGGGATATTGAGTTATGCAAGGCCTTGGGCTGATACAAATAGCGGTATTTTTAATGACAGCGGCGATTGCAGCGCCGCTTGCCAAGAAGCTCAAAATCGGTTCGGTGCTTGGCTATCTGATCGCTGGCTTTCTCATTGGTCCGTACGGCGTCGGCATTGTCTATCAGCTATATGATGTTGAAAATATCCGCCATATCGCGGAATTTGGTGTGGTGCTATTGTTGTTTTTGATCGGTCTGGAGTTACGTCCCAAGCGTATCTGGGCTATGCGCTCGGCCATATTCGGGCTGGGTGGGGCGCAGGTTGTTGGTTCGGCGCTAATGCTCATGGGTTTTGCTCTTTTGGCCAATGTCACGCCCATTGTAGCTCTTTTTATCGGTCTGTCGCTGGCTCTGTCCTCAACGGCATTTGTGCTGCAAGTGCTTGAAGAGCGCGGTGAGCTTACCAAGCGCCACGGACGTCTGGCTTTTTCCGTTTTGCTGTTTCAGGATTTGGCGGCCATTCCGCTGATTGCCCTTGTGCCGATTTTTGCCATTAATCAGGCTGGCGCTCCCGGCATGGATATGTGGGCAGCAGGGGAAGCTATCGCAACGATTATTGCCGTGGTGATCTTTGGTCATTATGTGCTCAATGAGCTCTATCGGCTTGTGGCCGCGACCAAGGTGCGAGAAGCCATGACCGCTAGTGCACTTTTGACCGTTGTGGGGGTGGCGCTTGCAATGGAGCATGTGGGGCTGTCGGCGGCGCTTGGCTCGTTTATTGCCGGGGTTATTCTGGCCGACAGTGAATATCGTCACCAGATCGAGGCTGACCTTGCGCCTTTTGTGGGATTGTTACTGGGTCTGTTTTTCATCACCATTGGTATGTCTTTGGATATTTATGTGTTGCGCGACGAGTACAAAATGGTGCTGCTGGTGGCAGCTGGTCTTGTGGTGACAAAGCTGGTGATCGTGTATGTACTGGCCCGATGGCGCGACTTGCCCAATGCCTCTTCAAGGCGTTTGGCGATTGTCTTGTCTCAAGGGGGGGAATTTGCCTTTGTATTGTTCACAGCTGGTGTGATCGCTGGTGTGCTGGAGCCATCATTGGCCAAGGTGCTCACTCTGGCTGTCACCTTGTCGATGATTACCACACCGCTATTACTCTTGCTGGATGATATGGTGTTAAAGAAAGAAGCCAGCGGGAAAGCGGTACCGGTATTTGATAAGCCGCGCGGCCAGCAAGGGCATATCATTGTCGCGGGACTGGGGCGGTTCGGGCAGATTATCACGCGCGTTTTAAGCGCCAGAAAAGTACCGTTTACAGCATTGGACACGAGCGCCACACAAATCAATTTGATCAAGAAAGCTGGCTTTACAGGCTATTTTGGCGATGCCTCTCGCCTTAATATTTTACGCGCCAGTCGTATCGACAAGGCGGCAGGGCTGGTCATCGCGGTCAATAATCAGGAAGCCTCGATTAAAATTGCGCGCATTGTGCGCGATCACTATCCAGATTTGCCGATCTTTGCGCGGGCCCGCAATCGCCAGCATGTACATCAGCTGATGGATGTGGGCGTGACGGTTATCCGGCGCGAGACGTTCTTGTCAGCAGTCGAACTTACCAAGGATATTTTGACCACTGCTTTTTATGAAGCAGACGAGACGGTCAATCGTGATCTGAAGCGCTTTATGGAGCATGATCGGGCGCGGCTCTATGATGATTACAAGCATTTCACCGATGTCGAAAAATTGCGCGCTGCTAACCGAACGGCTGCTATCGAGCTTGAAGAGCTGTTCGCCAGTGATAGCAAAAACGGTGATGATCAGGCGAAGGACTAAGCAGTCTTTGCGACGGTGCACCTTATTTCTTCGTTGAAATAATAGATTTCAAAGTGTCGAAGATTTCAGGGGAAGTAGATTGCGCGACGTTAAAGCGAAGATAGTGGCTGGCTTGTTCGCGTAGGCTAAAAACATTTCCAGGTGCCAGAATGATGCCTTTTTCATAGGCCTTGCGGGCAATATCCACGGCTTGCAGATCGCGCGGCAATGCGCACCATACAAACATGCCTGCTTGCGGGGTAATCCATGGCTCGATACCCATATGGGTCAAGCGTTTGCAGGTTTCCCCCATCGCGCACGACAAGCGCTCGCGAAGCCCTCCAAGATATTTGCGGTAAGAGCCATCTTTCAGAACCAGCCATGTCAGCTCGGCTGAAAAGGGTTCTCCCCCAAATGAGGTGGCGATCTTCAGATCAATCAAGCCTTCGATCCAGTCGGGACGCGCCGCGATAAATCCGCAGCGGGCAGCCGCCGACAAGGTTTTGGAAAAACTGCCAATATGAACAACGCGGTTTAACCCATCAAGGGCAGCAAGGCGCGGAGCGGGTACCGTCTCCAGATCGGCGAAAATATCGTCTTCCAATATGACAAGGTCCGATTGCTCGGCCAGTCTGAGAATTTGATGAGCGGTCGCAGGGGAGAGCACCGCGCCCGTCGGGTTATGAATAGCTGAATTGGTGATGTAGAGGCGAGGTTGATGGTCGAGCAATGCTTTTTCAAATAATGCCAGATCAGGACCAGTTTTCGTATACGGCACGCTGATAACGTTCACACGGTGGGCTTTTAACAAGGCGTGGAAATTGAAATAACAAGGATCATCGACCAGCACTGTATCGCCCGGCTCGACAAAAAACCGGCACAATAAATCTATTGTTTGCGTTCCCGAACTTGTCAATATGAGCTGATCCAGACCGGCACTGATCTGGTGGTCCGCCATGCGCCGAAGCAGGTGTTCGCGCAAAGGGGTAAAGCCAAATGGCGTGCCATATTCTGTTAATGTGGATGGCGCTGAACGTGACAGGGTGCGCAGAGCGCGGCGAAGACTGTCTTGCGGCATCCATGAAGCTGGAAGCCAGCCACATCCCGGCTTCAAAGCCGCATCCCCTGCCTCCAGAGATTGCCGTGAGACCCAAAGAGGATCGATGGCCCGATCTTCCCGACGCCCGACTTTGGCAAGTATGAGCGGTGGAAGATTTCCAGCAACGTAAAACCCCGACCCTGCGCGGGCCTCGATAGCTCCTTCGGCTGTTAACCGGTCATAGGCATCCACAACCGTTGATTTGGAGACCTGCATGGTGTGCGCAAGCTTGCGGATCGAGGGGAGTTTGGCCCCTGGTGCCAGTCGCTGATTGGCGATGCGCTGCTGGATCTCCAGCATGACCTGGGCGACCAATGTGAGTTTGCGTTCTCGTTCATTCTTCATTTGTACTGCCATCTGTACCAATACAGTTTGTTAAAATTGTACTGTATTGTCTCTGGAAGAGCGCCCGTTGGCAATTGATAATTGCAAAAAAGGAATACAAGTGTGAACTAAAATAAACGTGGTTGGATAAATGGTTTTCTGGGAGTGTTGATATTCAGCGGTTCGTTGCCGGCAACACGGGTGGCGGTGGCGGATTTTGCGCCTCTGTTTTTGACATCGATCCGCGCCACCATCGCGGCCATTTTGGGATTGGCACTTTTGCTGGTTTTCAGGGAAAAAAGGCCCATTCGCAAGGACATGCTGTCGCTGTTTATTGTCGCCTTCGGGGTTGTTATTGGGTTTCCGCTTTTGACAGCTCTGGCTCTTGAACATATTACGGCGGCATATTCTATCGTGTTCATTGGCCTGCTGCCCCTTTCGACGGCCATATTTGCCGTTTTGCGAGCGGGAGAACAGCCGCGCGCCGCCTTCTGGCTGTTTTCGGGTCTTGGTAGCGCTCTGGTTGCAGGCTTTGCTCTGACATACGGGGTGAACACCTCCATGCTCGGCAATGGCTATATGATTGCCGCTATCATCGTTTGCGGCCTTGGATATGCAGAAGGGGCAAAACTTTCACGCACGCTTGGCGGCTGGCAAACGATCTCATGGGCGCTGATTTTATCTCTGCCAGCCATGGCACCATTGGCTTATTATGCCCTGCCAGAGACATTTGCGGGGGTGGGGCTCGCAGCCTGGACTGGGCTTATTTATGTGTCTGTTTTCAGCATGTTGATTGGCTTTGTGTTCTGGTATCGCGGGCTGGCACAAGGGGGGATCGCAGCCGTTGGACAGCTGCAGCTTTTGCAACCGTTTTTTGGCCTGTTATTGGCGGCAACCTTGCTGGGTGAAGCGGTTGACTGGGCCATGGTCGGAGTGACGGTGGGGGTTGTTATGTGTGTTGCAGGAGCAAAGCACTTTGCGCGTTAACAATCGTCCATTACACCGGACGCAGACCCCCAAAGAGGGCCTCGCCCGGCGCGATCAAATGTAGGTGTCGTTCAGGACTAACGACAACGTTGGTCCCATTTGCGGCACGAATATGAGCTGCCATTGTCGCAACGACGCGCCCATTTGCGGCATGTACGGCGACCAGGATAGGAAGAATAGACGCGTCTGCGGCTTGAGCGTGTCGCTTCATTGATGATGATGCCAGTGGCAATACCAGCCACAACACCAGCAGCAACCGCCCGATTGCGTCTGCCGCGCCAGCCAGCCAGCTTGATTGTTTTTTGCGCCGTGACCTGGCTTATCGCTGGGTCCTGCGCATATTGCATCAGGCCGCTTTGGGGGGCATTGGACGCCAAGGCGCTGTTGGCGTGCAGGCTGACAAAAGCGGCGATTACGATGACACCTTTAAACAGATTATTTATCATTAAAATTTCCTTTAAGATCTTGATACAAAACGAAAATAAAGGATATCAATAGTGGGGAAGAACGCGGGGGTCCAGCTTTTGACAATTCTATAGTGTAGAATTGATTGATGTCCCTGGCGCACGAATGAGCAACTCATGCACCTGATTGCCAGGAAGTATATTTGAGCCACACTATGAAAGATTTCTGAAGATGGGTCCTCGACAGATATGCGGGTTGAATTCATTGTCCCGAATGGCCTGAGTGGCCGCATATTTTCCAGGATGATGCGAGGGGAAAATCTCCATCCCTCGTCACCCTGGAATTTTTGTGGCCCCGATGGGGATGTTGTTAGAGAGCTTTATCCCGCAAAAATATCCGGGATCCAGTTCTAAAATCGCTCGTCTTGCCGCTCAAGAAATCTTGTGGTTTGGTTGAGGCTTGCCACCGAAATAGCACAGCAAAAAGCCGGCCGCATCACGAAAAAGGGATGCGTCCGGCTTTTAAAGTTCTGAACCACGTCTTGCGCGTCTATTGATCTTACCTAGCGGCAGCGATTATTCCATTTGCGGCATGCGCGGTAGTTGCCATAGTCACAGCGTCTGTTCCATTTGCGGCACTGACGGCGCCCAGGATAGGATGAACGATAGCTGTAGGACCGATCCCCATAATAGTCGTCATCATAATGATGGCTACTACGGCGTTTGGAGCGGATGGCTTCGGAAATGATCAGCGCAGCGACACCTGCAAAAAGGGCGCCTCCGGCAATCCGGCGATTGCGTCTGCCACGCCATCCCGCCACTTTAAATGGCTTGAAGCTCATGATCTGTTTGGCGCTCGGGTCTTGTGCATATTTCAGCAGGCCAGTTTCACGGGCACTCGCGCCGGTAATAGCCATCAGTTGAAATCCTGCAAATGTTGCGACGACCAATGCGGTTTTGAATAGTTTTTTCATCAGTTAAGTGCCCCTTGATAGTTTTAACGGCCTGTAACCGTCCGTGGTTGCTTGTTCCTGACCTCCATTAACAATACATCTTAGGCGTTATTAGGGCTAAAACAAGACTAAAATTTTTGTAATATTAAGTGCTGTGGATCTCTTTGTTCTTCTGCGCCAGTAGCTTTCTTTGATATCTCGACTGAATGAGGTCGACAATTACCAAGGTGATGATGACGAAATAGAAGGTGGTTTTGGCCATGGCTTCCACGGGTTGGCCAAGCAGATGCAAGTGTGCGAGATGGCCGCCCTCAGAGAGCAACATGACCCCGACGATCAGCAATATAAACAGCCCCAGCACCTCATACATGCGGTTTTTCTTCAAAAATTCGGCCACATGATCAGCCATGACGATCATCAAGATACCCGAAATAACAATCGCTGTAGCCATTAGGGCAAACACTTTGGTGAGGGCCATGGCGGACAAGATACTGTCAAAGGAGAAGACAAGGTTCATGATAATGATCATGGTGATGGCCATCGCAACCGTGCGCTGGGCCCCGCCATTGACACTCTCGATGTCGTCGACCGCCAGCATATGCTGGATTTCCTTGATCGCCGTGTAGATGATGAACAGGCCACCCAGCAACACAATCAGCGAGTGCACATTGAACGATCCCTTGATCAGCCCGCCAATATCGATACCAAACAATTTGCTCTGAAACTGATCGACAGCCGCAAGAATGACAAATAACAGCACAAGGCGGAACAAAATAGCCAGCGCCAGCCCGGTTTTGCGCACATAAGACTGCTTGTCTGGCCGTACTCTTTTTGATTCAATGGAGATATAAAGCAGGTTGTCAAAGCCCAGTACAATCTGTAAAAAAACCAGCATCACCAGTGTGAAGAGATTATCGAGTGTCAAAAGACCTTCCATG